>CAZNFK010000097.1:0-8334 GCA_964572365.1 uncultured Flavobacteriaceae bacterium
TTTTTGAGGATTATTTAACGTAAAAAAACCATATGCAACGGGATACAGAATTATTTGATTTAATTGCTGAAGAAAAGGAAAGACAACTTAATGGACTTGAATTAATTGCCAGTGAGAATTTTGTAAGTGAACAGGTGCTTGAGGCTGCCGGATCTGTCCTAACCAATAAATACGCTGAAGGTTACCCCGGAAAAAGATATTACGGCGGTTGTGAGGTAGTAGATGAAGTAGAAAATCTCGCGATAGAACGTCTAAAAGAGCTTTTCAATGCCGAATATGCTAACGTGCAACCACACTCCGGTTCCCAGGCCAATACTGCGGTTTTCCAGGCGTGTATGAACCCCGGAGATAAATTTCTTGGCTTTGACCTTTCTCACGGTGGCCATCTTACCCATGGATCACCCGTGAATTTCTCCGGAAAATTATATAATCCTGTTTTCTATGGTGTGGATGAAAAGACCGGCTTGATCGATTATGATGAGGTAGAACGCATCGCGGAAAAGGAAAAGCCGAAGATGATCATCGCAGGAGCAAGTGCTTATTCAAGAGAAATAGATTATAAAAGATTCCGCGAGATAGCCGACAAGGTGGGAGCTATTTTATTCGCAGATATCGCACACCCTGCGGGACTTATTGCAAAAGGTTTATTGAGTGATCCGTTACCACATTGTCACGTGGTTTCTTCCACCACCCATAAAACCCTTCGCGGTCCTCGTGGCGGGATCATCATGATGGGGAAAGATTTTGATAATCCTTTTGGGCAGAAATTGAAGAACGGGAATCTTAAGAAAATGTCTACTTTGCTTAACAGCGCGGTATTCCCCGGAAACCAGGGAGGGCCTTTAGAGCATATTATTGCAGCCAAAGCAGTAGCCTTTGGGGAGGCGCTTACCGATGAATTCCTTCACTACATGGTGCAGGTAAAGAAGAACGCCAAAGCCATGGCGGCCGCTTTCATCGAGAAGGACTACAAAGTGATCTCTGGCGGGACAGACAACCACATGATGTTGATCGATCTTCGCAACAAGAATATCTCAGGGAAAGAAGCCGAGGAAGCTCTTGTGAAAGCCGATATTACGGTGAACAAGAACATGGTGCCTTTTGATGATAAATCTCCTTTTGTTACTTCAGGAATAAGGATCGGAACTCCTGCCGTGACTACCCGCGGATTGGTAGAAGAGGATATGGCCACGATCGTGGACTTCATTGACAGGGTGATCACCAATTTTGAGAACGAAACAGAGCTGGAAGCTATCGGGAAAGAGGTTGCAGAAATGATGCAGGGGAAACCGCTTTTTAAGATGTAGATCTTTTTTTAAAAAAAATTGGAAGGGCAGTCAAAAATGAGATTTTTGACTGCTTTTTTTTGTGCCTACTCTTCGGAAGATTTCCACTCGTAGGCTCCCAGATCGGGATCGGGAATGCGGCTTTTCTTAAGGATATCAAAAGGGACTTCGTTTGCGGTTGAAATATTTCCGAAGTCAATAGCAGGAGACCCAGCCTGCAGGCGCAAGTCATTGTTTAAAGGATTCCAAAAAAATGGATTCTCATTCAAAATGATCTCGCTGTAATAAGTTTCATTGGTGAAAGTGTACAACGGCTCATTAGAAAAACTTCCCGCCTCATCTTCAAATCTGATAAGGCAGTTTCTGAATTGAAAATTTAACGCGGCGTTTTCATTCTCATTAAATTGAAGCTCCTGCTTTTCATTGCCATAAATAATCGAGTTGGAAAAAAGAGCCTTTTCAAGGGGTAGTGTCTTCACATTGTTCGTGGTTTGGATCTCATTCTCTATATACAGAGCAGGGAAGAGCCGAAAACCCTGCCCCCAGTAATTAGCGATTGTACTGTGTTTAAACACGTAAGAACCTCCGGTAAGATGAACCGAAGCCTGTCCGCTGTTGTTTACTACCAGGTTTTCCGCCGAGACCCGGGCAGAAACTCCACGGAGTCCGTTGACAGCCGAATTGTAGATCTGCGTATTTTTTATCTGAAGCAGGGGAGTGGTATTTCCGGGTTCTCCCTCAGCGAGTATACCCACTGTGGCATTCAGAATGGTTGCATAATTGAAGGAATTGTTGAAACTGCCTTTTTGGAACCAGATGCCGTTCCATTGCCCGGAAAGCTCCTGAAACTCTTCACCCAATCGATCTCCCCGGAAGATCACCTGGTTCACTGGATTTTCCCTGTTTTCACTGTAGCTTCCATTGACATTTAAAGTGGCGCCGTCAGAGATAAGGATCCCGCTGTTCGCGTGAAAGTGGATCCTGGCTCCTGCATTTATGGTCAGGGTTTTATTCGAAGGTACAACTGAATAGCCATATATTACATAGGCTTTTTCATTGGTGAAGTTCAGGTGTTCTTCACTTAGATAAAAGCCATTAACGCGTATCTCTTTACCCTGATCATCTGTTCCCAGGGGAATGGTTTCTATAGTCCCTTCCGAATCTTTACCGGGAAAAAGGAAGATGGCGTCCTTTACCAGGGTCACCAACGGAATTTCCTGCAAGTGTCCAGAAGATTGAAACCGAATTGCGTCTTTATAGAGGAATTCATTCTGCTCGTTCTGTTGGAGGTCTACGGTAGTTTCAATAAAAATATAGATGCTGTCTTTTGCCAGGATCTCAATGTCGCTGAAGGATTTTCCCGGAATTCCGTCAACATTAAGACGGTAAGCTGAGGACTCTCCACGCTCCAGTTCTATTTTTGGAATGTGTATGTCTTCATTGCTGCGGTTATAAACTTTCAGCGTATGGGTGGCCGAGCTGAGGTTCGTGAAAACAGTATCTAAAAAGACAGTATCCCTTGAGAATTCGAGATTTCCAGTGCTTTCCACTGTGTCAAAATCAGATCTGCAGGAACTCCAAAGAACCAGGGAAATCAGCAGGAGAAGAGCAGAGGAGATTCTCATTTTTTATGGAAAACGGTTCGCAGGTCTTCGGTGATCTTTGTGGGGCGTTTGGTGTCGGCGTCCAAAAGGCACCACATGGATTTTGCAGCGACCAGGACTTCCCCGGTTTTGGCATTTTTGATATTCACATAACGTTCTGAAGTGACAAAGGTAGTTTCTCCAACATAGGTTTCGATAAGGAGATCATCACCTAAAAATGCCTGTTTCTTATAGTCGATCTCATGTCTTATCACCACCCAGATAAACCGCTTTTTCAGCTCATCTGTGGCGCGCACCTCCCAGTGTTCCTTCGCGATATCCTGTATCCACTGCACATAGCGCACATTGTTCACATGGTGCAGGTCATCCAGGTCATCTTCTGTGACCCTTCGCCTGTGCACATATATTTCGGCAGGTACTACCATTTAATTTTCTTTAATGACTACTTCAAAAAGCGTATCCCAGTCCTTCCCGGTAACATACAGTTTTTTGGTTTCAGGGTTATAGGCGATCCCATTTAAAACATCGTTTATAGGATCAAGGTCTGCAGTATTGCCCAGTTTTTCCCGAAGTCCCTGGAAGTTGATCACTCCTTCAATGGCTCCATTTTCAGGATTGATAATAGCTACCCCATCTTTTTGATACGTGTTGGCGTAGATCTTTCCTTCCACCCATTCCAGCTCGTTTAGCTGGGTCGAGATGGTTCTGTGAGTGAGGGTTTGAATATAGGTTTCTTCGGACAAAGTTTCAGGATCAAGAAGCCAAATCTTCTCGGTCCCGTCACTCTTGTAAAGCTTTTCGCCATCGTTGGCGAGGCCCCAACCTTGTGCACTCATATTATATGCGAACTCATCCAGTTTCTCAAAAGTTTCCACATCATAAATAAACCCGACGCCTTCCTTCCAGGTCAGCTGGTAGATCTTATCATTCAGGATGGTGATACCTTCTGCAAAGTAGGTCGCGGGGATCTCAATTGATCTTAAGATCTCTCCGGTTTCCAGGTCCACTTTTCTAAGGGAAGATTTCCCGTAATGCCCTGTACTTTCATATAATTCCCCATTATAAAATTCGAGGCCCTGGGTATAGGCATCGGTGGCATGCGGGTAAGAGTTGACGACTTCATAGGTGTAAGCTACCGGCGGGGTATCGTTGTAAAGAGTGATCTCTTTGGAAATTTCCTTTAGTTTTCCTTCGGAATAGATCTTTGCTGAAAGATCCCATTTTCCGAGTTTCTCATTCTGGAAGGTATGATCGAGGGCTTCCCGGGCTGTGGTCTTCTGAAGTCTTTGCGCTCCCAGGAAATAAACAATTGAGTCGATCGGGGAATTTTCAGGAGAAATAACACTTGCCTGAATGTTCTGTCCCAACTGAAATTCGGTTTTATTTTCTGAAATTTCCAGGGAATATTCGGCGGTACCGTCTTCGTGATCATTTCCGCAGGAAAAAAGGGAGAGGCCTAAAAATAAGAGGCCCAGGGAGTTGAATATTTTCATCAATAACAAGGATTTTTAAGCAAGGTAAATTATTTAATTCAGTTTAGAAAATGCTTGCAAAAAGAGTGAAAGGTTGTATATTTGCCCCGGCAAGTCCCACACAACCAGCTCCTGCTGAATCCCCCAGGGCGGGAACGCAGCAAGGGTAAGCGGTCGTAGCGGTGTGATGTGGGTCGCTTGCCATTTTTTGTTTCTGCTAGTTAAATTTTGTTGCATCTTTGCAGCATGAAAGAAAGCAAACCTTCCAAAGTCGTACTCATTACCGGCGCCTCTTCAGGAATTGGAAAAGCCATAGCAGAATTCCTTCAGTTAAAAGATTACACCGTTTTTGGAACCAGTAGAAATCCGGGGAACAGAAAATCAGATTTTCCGTTGGTCGCCCTTGATGTAACCAAACCCGAAACCATTCAACAGGCTGTTTCCGAAGTGATCTCCAGAGCAGGAAAAATTGATATCCTTATAAACAATGCCGGGGTGGGAATTACCGGTCCCATTGAAGAGACCCCCGATGAGGAGATAAAAAAGGCTTTTGACACCAATTATTTTGGTCCTATTAATGTGATCAAGGCCGTGCTTCCCGGGATGAGGAGAAATAAAGGAGGTCTTATCATCAATGTCACCTCTATAGCAGGTTATATGGGACTTCCATACCGCGGAATATATTCCGCTTCTAAAGGAGCTCTTGAAATTACCACCGAAGCCTTTAGAATGGAGCTGAAGGATTTCAATATCAAGATGACCAATATCGCACCCGGCGATTTTGCCACCAATATCGCAGCCGGCCGCTACCATGCACCCATAATAAAGGGTTCTCCCTATGAAAAACAATACGGAAACACCTTAACGTTAATGGACCAGCATGTGGATGAGGGAAAGGATCCTTTTATCATGGCCAAAGCGATCTATAAGATCATACAGGAAGATGATCCAAAGATTCATTACAAGGTAGGGGAGCCGCTTCAGAAGTTTTCGGTCGCCCTTAAACGCATCCTGCCCGATAAAGTTTACGAGAGATTACTACTAAAACATTATAAATTGTAGTTTTGCAGTGATCTGAAAAATAGCATTTTTCAGGAAAATTAATTTTTATACACAACACACTATGAAATTTTTTATCGATACCGCCAATCTGGATCAGATAAAGGAAGCCCAGGAACTTGGGGTTCTTGATGGGGTAACCACCAATCCTTCATTGATGGCCAAAGAAGGGATTACCGGAAAAGACAATATTTTTAAGCATTACAAAAAGATCTGCGATATCGTGGATGGAGACGTAAGCGCCGAAGTTATTGCTACAGATTTTGACGGGATCGTGAGAGAAGGCGAGGAGCTGGCAGAACTTCATGAGCAGATCATTGTGAAAGTTCCTATGATCAAAGACGGGATCAAAGCGATCAAATATTTCAGCGACAAAGGGATCAAAACCAACTGTACCCTGGTATTCTCTCCGGGACAGGCACTTTTGGCTGCCAAGGCAGGTGCTACTTATGTTTCTCCTTTTATTGGAAGGCTTGATGATATCTCTACCGATGGTTTGAACCTTATATCAGAGATCAGAATGATCTATGATAACTATGGGTTTGAGACTGAAATTCTCGCTGCATCTGTAAGACACACCATGCACGTGATCGATTGTGCGAAAATTGGGGCCGATGTAATGACCGGGCCGTTATCTTCTATAACTGGGCTGTTGAATCACCCGTTGACAGACATTGGGCTGGAAAAATTCCTTGCCGACTACAAAAAAGGAAATTAAACTTTTCCAATAAATATATAGATCAAGCCTTTATTCCACGGAATAAAGGCTTTTTTTTATCGGTTAAGGAATTCCAGAAGTCGATTTTCAAGGTTGGGAGCATTGAGAAAGGCATCCCCGATTATTACTTTTCCCGAAGAATCTAAAAAGAGGAGTTTGTTGAGATAATACCTGAAAAACCTTTTTTCAATATTCGTAGGGCCCAGCTGAAATTCCATGTTTTTGTCATAATTGTATTTTTTAACAGCGATCCTCCAGGCAGGGACTTCTCCTACATCAAGATTGATCCCAACAAATTTGAGCTCCGGGTATTTTTTTCTCAACTCCTGCACTATTTTATGATCCTCTTTATGCTGAGGGCTGTAAACAGACCATAAAAAAATGATGGTAGGTTTGTTGACGACATCTTTAAAAGCTACTGTATTGCCCTCTGTGTTAATAAGCGGAACATTTGAAATAGTGGTGCCGGGAAGATATGCAAGTTGAATGGAGCCAAGTTGCTTCAGGTCATCGATGTCTTCTTTGGGATAACCCAGCTCCTCCAGGAGGTCTATTATAACTATGATCTCTTCTCTTGATCGTGCCATGACGATTCCCAAAGAGGCTAATTTTGAGAGAAAATGTTTTCTAAGGTAAGGGAGCTGAATTAGATCATCAACCATTCTTATCCTGCTCTTAATATTTTCGGCGTCTGTAAGGCTATAGCAGTCATTCTCGTCAAAAGCCTGTCTTGCACACCATTTGAAAGAACGGTTAATTAGGTAATTATCAATGAACCTTTTATAGGCCGGGCTGCATTGTAAGGTCTTCTCGTTAAATTTCGCGTTTTTTCTGTAAGAGTGAAAATCTTTTGGCAATTTGTCTGAAGCTCCTTTTCTGTACTTGTTGAACAAATAGGTGTACCGTTCTTTCAGGTCAAAAGATTCATACTGAATAACCTTTTCTGCCAGTTGTACAAACTCTTTAGAAAAGACATGTTTTTTCTTCATCCTGTCCAGTGAATTCAGTCTTTCAGTTTTAATAGAATCGGTCTTCCTTATGAATTCGGAAGGATCGGTTTCGTAAAAAGAGAGCAGGAGATCTGCATTGCTTTCATCCATTAGATACATTTCGGCGAGGAAATTGTTCTGAGCATCCCCGCTTCCGCTGAAGTGTAAAGATTCGTCAAACGCAAGAGTGTTGACCCTTAGTAATAAGCTGTCACCCGGGTTGAGGTAAAAATTCTGCGTCTCCGGTCGGTGTTGTAACAAGTATAAGCCTTGTTGCGCGCTGTCCAGCTCGTAAGAGAATTTATTGCGTGAATCAAGATAGACAGTATCCAGGAGTTGCCCTTCCTTTTTAAAAACCACGTAATTAGAGGTGGGGTTTACAATTTCTCCCCCCACATAAGTTTTTAATTCATCCTTTTTTGAGGAATCATCGCAACCGCTAAACAATAAAAGACAGGCTTGTAGTACTACTACAACAAGGGCAGGAGAATATATTTTCGGTTTCAACTTTTTCAAAAGAATTGGAGGGCAAAAATTATGGGAAAGCAAAAGTAGGGGCAGAAGGCAGATCAACCTGTTAACTCTGCGTTAAATACGCATTTAAAAAAGTTAATCTTTTAAGGAATGAGGTTAAATGGCTACTTTTGCAAAAATTTCAGAAAATAATCTATGTTATCAGTTTCAAATTTATCGGTCCAGTTTGGGAAGAGAGTGTTGTTTGACGAGGTGAATACGACCTTCACCCAGGGCAATTGCTACGGAGTGATTGGTGCCAACGGGGCCGGAAAATCTACTTTTTTAAAGATCCTCAGCGGAAAGTCTGAACCTACTTCAGGTCATGTGCACCTGGAGCCGGGAAAAAGGATGTCTGTGCTGGAGCAAAACCACAACCTTTATGATGAGTATCCTGTACTGGAAACCGTTATCATGGGAAACAAGCCCTTGTATAAGATCAAAAAGGAAATGGATGAGATCTATGCCAAAGAGGATTTTAGCGATGCCGATGGGGAACGAGTAGGGGTTTTACAGGTGGAATTTGAAGAGATGAACGGCTGGAATGCCGACAGTGAAGCAGCTGCTTTGCTTTCCAACCTCGGGATTAAGGAAGATAACCATTATACGTTAATGGGAGATCTTGACAATAAGCTAAAGGTGCGGGTGCTGTTGGCGCAGGCTCTTTTCGGGAATCCCGATGTGCTTATTATG
>CAZNFK010000098.1:0-8261 GCA_964572365.1 uncultured Flavobacteriaceae bacterium
ACCGAAAAGAGCAATCCACATATTCCAACTAAAAATCGGTTCCAGTTCATATTACATTACTGTTTAATTTGTTAACTCCACAAATACCGGAGAAACCTGTTTTAATTTATAGCCCGAATTGTTCGCTAACTGAGCTTCCACATCAAAGATCTGAACAGATTCACCTCTACCGGCTCTTCTAAGAGCGGCGATAGCGCGATCATCCAGTTTTTGACCTCTTACCTGCACGGTAGGTTGCCCGGGGACTTTGAATTTGAAACCGGTAACCCTTAGGTCAAGGTCAAAATCAAAATCGGGTAAAGCCGCACCAATGGTAGCGATCTCAAGCGTATTTCTTTGCATTCTCACAGTACCGTCTTCCCCCCTTACGGTTCCTACCGGTCTTGGAATATCCTTTACTCGGAAAGTTTTACTGTCAGTAACTCTTTCTCCTCCCGGAAGCTCTCCACTAACGTTGATGGTCACCTCACGAGCCTGAAGGGTAGTCACGTCCATTACATAATTTCCGGCTCCACCTGTAGACCTAAGGCCCGGTGCGTTAGCAGAAACGTTTCCAACCCCTGGAATGGAAATGGTCATAGGGTTTGCCACCCCACGGTATACCACATTCATCTTATCTGCAGAAATAACGGCAGAATTTGGTTTTGGGATCACACTGTAGGAACTCTTAACGGGAATGGATACGATCGAATCCCCTTCCTTAAATTCCAGTTTTCCTGTAATTTGCTGTTCTCCTACATTACCTGCAGGAAAATCTAATTGAACCTGTCCGGCTTCGGTACTTTGTACTTCTTTCCCATTGATCACCACGTTGTCAAACCTTAAGGTTTTGTCAACTCTTCCCAGCACAACTTTTCCGGTGAAATTTTCACCATTGAAAAAGGCAGTTTTATCGGGAATAACTATAGCGTCATAATTCGTTAAAGAAACTTCACTTTGAAGCTGCCCTGAAAGCATGGTAGAAAGAATGTCATTCTCTGCCGACCTCGCATCACCCTGCATCTGGGTGAATTTAGTAATGGAAGCGATCATTGGAAAACCTTCGAAGTTGTATGCCAACCATGGTCTTTTCACACCTTCTCTGTCTTCTACAGGTCCTGTTGCGAATTCCCTTCTTACCTCTGCAGCGATCTGCGGATAATTGTCTTCTATTAAAGTAGCAACACCTTCTCGGTACTGCTCAATTCTTTGAAGAAATTCCTCTCCTTTATTACTCGGCTTCCCGCTCTGGAAAAAGTACTCGTCCAGTTGGGATGACTTATCCATGGCCTCGTAATTATCAGGATTATCTACACCGGCTAAGGTGTATTCCTTCAGCTCTTCCAGGTAAGCAGTAAAGTCCGTCGTCATTGCGTGGATCTTCTCTGCTTTTTCCTGTAAAGGACCGTACTTGGCAGGTTGCTCACCCGCTTTCGCTACAAGCCCGGCCATTGCCGCCTCATTGCGTTCTGCAACCGAGGCATTGGATTCGTCTAATTTTTCGTTGATATTACCAAATGCAGTCAAAACCTCTTTTGACATGTTCAAAGCCATCATAGCGATGAACACCAGATACATCAGGTTGATCATCTTCTGTCTTGGTGTTTGTTTACCTCCAGCCATTCTCTTAGTTTAATTTTTAATACTGATTCGTGTTAATTTAAACCAATTAGGCTTTCACATGCATGGCAGAAAGCATTCCGCCGTAAACACCATTCAAAGAAGAAAGATTTGAAGCCAGGGATTCCATCTGGGAATTCAGTCTTTCCGCATTTTCGGCAACTGCTTCGTTGATCTCTGCCTGGCGGTTCGCAGACTCCACCTGAACTTTATAAATGCTGTTAAGGGACTCGAGTTGGTTCGCTGCCAAATTCATTTCCTCACTATACCTTTTTTGTGACGCAATAGCATCAACGGTAGGAGTCAGATTTTTTGCGGCACCTTCAAAGTTACGAATGCTTTCACCAAGGCTTCCCATAAGGTTAGCATCAATCTTGGCTTCGCGAAGAATTTCATCCAGTTTTTTGGATAGAAGACCATCGGTCTCATCGGTAGTAACCACAGCACCGCCTCTTGCGGCTGGTTCACCGCCGGCAAGCTCCGGATAAACAAGCGACCAGTCTAACTCGTCATCAACCGGTTCAAATGCAGAAACTGCAAACACGAGTGCTTCAACGATAAGACCAAGGATAAGCATCAGGTTACCAAATGGCCAGTGCATGATCTTGAACAGTGCTCCAAGGATTACGACAGATGCACCTAGACCGTACACCATGTTCATCAGTTTCTTAGTTCCCTTTTTTTGTGCCATAATTCAATAATTTAGATAGAGTTTTTTTAGGTTGTTGTATAATTAGGGGGATTTTTTATCTTGTTTGGTTGAGGGTAACATCTGTACCCAGGTAATCCTGTACGGTTCTAAAGCCAATGTAACTTCGTGCAGTATCTGCATATTCGTAATCTCTTGAACTCACCTGCAGGAAGTAAGCAACATCTTTCCAGGAACCACCTCGAACTACCTTTTTCATATTCGCCTCATCATTCACAGATGGGTTCATAGAAGAAGAATACTCATAAGAACCGGGATCGTAAGATGAGAATACCCATTCAGAAACGTTACCGGCCATATTGTACAGTCCGTAGTCATTGGGTTCATATGACTGGGCTTCTACCGTATACAAAGCCTGGTCTGCCGCATAGTCTCCTCTCAAAGGTTTAAAGTTAGCCATAAAACATCCGCGATCATTCTTGGTGTAAGGTCCTCCCCATGGATAGGAGGCAGATTCAAGACCTCCGCGGGCAGCATATTCCCACTCTGCTTCAGTTGGAAGCCTGTACGCCGGTACATTATGCTTTCCTCTATCCTTTCGGTAGGTGTTGTGATATAAGGTTCTCCATTGCGCGAATGCCCTTGCCTGCTTCCAGGAAACCCCGACTACAGGATATTCTCCATAAGCATCATGCCAAAAATAATCGTTGTGCATGGGTTCATTATAGGAGTAGTTGAAATCTTTGATCCAAACGGTGGTATCCGGATAAATCGCGATCTCTTCCGTTTTAATGAATTCAGCCCGCTTTCCGGGTTCAGTTCTTGCTGCTTGCTGGATATCCATCCAGGAATAACGGAATTTCAAATGCTTTACATCTATGGAACGTTGACCATTGTAAACCTCCTCAATAGGAATATACATGGTATCCATCACTTCTGCATAGTACTCATCTGGATAATCACGGGTGTCCCAGATGATATCAACATTCTTGTTGATCTTACGACCTTCATACCCACCCATACTGTAATAGTTGTCATACATATACTTTTCGTAGACTGACATGTTCTCTTCTTCGGTATCGGCAAAAGCATATTCACCAATCCCACCGGAACCGGGAGTCTCTCCCATCTCTTCGGCAAAAATAGCGAGCTTCATTCTTACAACAGAATCGCGCACCCAGTGAACGAACTGCCTGTACTCAGAATTGGTGATCTCTGTTTCGTCCATATAAAAGGACCGAACGGTTACCGTTTTTGGAGGCGCATTGTTAAGTCCTACTCTGTCATCATCAGATTTTCCCATGATAAAAGCCCCTCCGGGTATCAATGTCATGCCCAAAGGTTTCTCTGGATGCCATTTCTTTCCCTGCACGCCTACCAATTGCCCCTGATCGCCCCGGCCGCAAGAAGCCAGTAAAGAAATTACAGCAATAAGTAAAAATAGTTTCCTCATAATATCTTTCAAAAGTTAGGACCTAGTCGCTCTTTCCAAGTCAGTAAACCTATTTATTTATTTTCGAATAAACAATTTATTTCTAAAAATCGGATTGCTACCGATGTTTAAATATAGTTAAATTTCGTTCTTCCGTTTGGTCTTATACCACCGCTCCGGGATGTTTTGATTGCAGGCGTCAATGTAATCTCCTTCAGTGCAAGGTAATAACGTGTGACGTTTTAATTTATTATTTTCTGAAGAGGTGAAAGGAATTTCGATCCACCATCGCCCGCTAACCGGACTTTTATAAAACACCAGGATCTCATCATCAACAGGCACCTGATATTTTATAAACTCTTTTTTTGCAGAAATAGTATTTTCATTCTTCCTAAAATTAACTCCTTCAATAAAATACCAGATAATTTGGGCTATCAACATGGTAGATGAAGGAAAATTCATTTCAGAATTTATCTCATAGATCCCAAAAGAAGAAACCTTATCGCTTATTCCCGCATAGCGGGCAAGAGCGCATATTTCTTTTCCATCAAAACCGTTAGGCGAACTTAACCTGTAATTACCCAGCGCACCTGCGCTTACAGCACCCATGTCAAGGCCCACCAGATTTGCATCCCGCATAACCGGCTCCACAGTACTTATATCTCCCGTAACCTCCCCAAGTCTGTAAGCATCAAAGAAGAGCCGGTCCATAAGTTCTATTTCATCCTGGGAATTAAAATAGGTTTGATAACCAAGGTTTGAATAATTGAACAGGTTGTAAGGTTTATTGACTACTATTTTCCCTACATAAGATTTGTTGGTCAAAGGTTTATCGGCATCACCAAGATCAAACCGGGAGTCAATGTTCACAAGGTTCACCATTTGTTCCACCCCGTCATATGCACGGTATTGGGAGTAAATCAGGTCCTGGGAACCACCAAGTACAATTGGGATAATATTATTTTTGAGCAATTGTGCTATCACGGTTTGCACGGCAAAGAAAGTATCATCCACCGTTTCACCCGGTCTTATATCTCCCAGGTCGGCCATGTTTAAATGCCAGTTCCCCGGAAATAGCTTATAAAAATTGCGGCGAACGTTGAAGAAATCAAACGGTTCCCCGCTACGATCCTCGTCGAGACGATCTTCAAGCACTCCAAAAATGGCAATTTTCACCCCTTCCAGATCGGGAACAGCTTTATCTTCGGAATGTATTTTTAAACTAGACCCTATGCCCGGGCCGGTGGTAAATTCGTCAACGAGTTGCTCATCTACCGGAGTAAAAAAATCAAAATCCATTGATTATTTCTTTTTGGTCGCTGTTTTCTTTTTGGCCGCCGTCTTTTTAGCAGGAGCCTTTTTCTTCGCAGCTTTTTTCTTTGGAGCCTTCTTTTCAATTATATCCTTAACCTCTTCCAGGCTAAGTTTTGCAGCATCTACGGTTTTTGGCAACTCGATCTTGGTCTTTCCTTTAATGATATTAGAACGACCCCAACGCGCTTTTTCCACCCGTATGCCTTCCTCTTCCCAATTGTGGATCACTTTTTCACGCTCCTTGCGCAGCTTGTCCTCGATAAGCTCTTCAATATCTTCTGCGGAAAGATTGTCAAAATCATACTTTTTGTTCACGTTGATGAACATATCATTCCACTTAAGGAATGGTCCAAATCTACCCACTCCTTTTTGTACCGGAAGGTTTTTGTACTCATAAATAGGAGCATCTGCCTTTTCTTTTGCCTTGATCAATTCCAAAGCACGGTCCATGGTTACTTCAATAGGATCTTCACCTTTATCCAGGGAAACGTATTTCTTACCATACTTAACATACGGTCCAAAACGCCCGTTATTGACTTCCACTTTCTCTCCTTTATAATCTCCCAGTTCCTTCGGCAGCTTGAAGAGCTCCATCGCTTCTTCAAAAGTTACCGAATCCAGGGTTTGATCGGGAGAAAGACTGGCGAATTTTGGTTTCTCCTCGTCCTCCACAGAACCCATTTGAACCATGGGACCAAATTTCCCCAGGCGCACGCTTACCGGTTTTCCGGTTTCGGGATCTTTTCCAAGAATTCGCTCTCCCACTTCGCGGTCGGCGTTTTCGGCTACATCTTTTACATGAGGATGAAAATCATTGTAGAATTCCTTCATCATTTTAGTCCACTCCTCGTTTCCTTCGGCAATGTTATCAAAGTCCTCTTCTACCTTTGCGGTAAAATTGTAATCCAGGATGCTTGAAAAATGGTTTACCAGGAAGTCATTTACTACCATCCCCACATCGGTTGGTACTAATTTTCCTTTATCACTTCCCACTGTTTCGGTGAGTTTCTTCTCACTCAGTTTATCCTTTTTCAGGGAAAGCTGTACATATTCCCGTTCGGTTCCATCAACCGAACCTTTTTCAATATAGTTCCGGTTTTGAATGGTAGAAATGGTTGGCGCGTAAGTAGAAGGGCGGCCAATTCCCAGTTCCTCCAGTTTCTTCACAAGGGAAGCTTCGGTGTAGCGATATGGAGGTCGTGTAAATCTTTCGGTAGCGGTAATATAATTATTTTGCAGCTTCTCGTTGACTCGCAGGGCCGGCAGCATCCCTTCCTGTTCCTGCAGTTCTTCCTCTTCTTCATCTCTTCCTTCGAGATAGACTTTGAGGAATCCGTCAAACTTCAACACCTCTCCATTCGCCGTGAACAGCTTTGAGTGCTTATCGGCTTCGATTTTTACATTTGTCCTTTCCAGTTGCGCCTCGCTCATTTGAGAAGCGATAGCCCTTTTCCAGATCAATTCATACAGTCGCTGCTCATCTCTGTCGGCTCTTACCGTATGGTTCTCAAAATTAGTGGGACGAATGGCTTCGTGAGCCTCCTGCGCTCCTTTAGACTTACCTTTGAACTGCCTGCTTTTGCTGTACTTTTCTCCGTACGCCTTTAAGATCTCATTTTTCGCACCTTTTCTAGCATCATCAGAGAGGTTCACACTATCTGTTCTCATATAAGTAATATGACCAGCTTCATATAAGCGCTGAGCCATGGTCATGGTCTTGCTCACCGAAAAATATAATTTTCGGGAAGCTTCCTGCTGAAGGGTTGACGTGGTAAAAGGTGGTGCCGGAGATTTTTTTGCCGGTTTGGTGATAAGGTCAGAAACCTTGAAATTGGCACCTAAATTCTGAGACAGGAACTGCTCAGCTTCTGTTTTGGTATCAAAATTCTTCGGAAGCTTCGCCTTAAAGGATTTTCCTTCTTCCGAAGTAAATTCAGCATCTATCCTGAAAGAGGCTTCGGGCTTGAAGTTCTGTATTTCCCGTTCGCGCTCCACGATCAATCGTACTGAAACAGACTGAACCCGTCCTGCAGAAAGACCGCCTTTCACCTTGCGCCAAAGCACCGGCGAAAGCTCATACCCTACAAGCCTGTCAAGCACCCTACGCGCCTGCTGCGCATTCACCAGGTTGTAATTGATATCACGCGGATTTTCGATCGCCTTTAAAATAGCCGATTTCGTGATCTCGTGGAATACGATACGTTTTGTCTTCTTCTTATCCAGGTGCAGCTCTTCGGCCAAATGCCATGCAATGGCTTCTCCCTCCCGGTCCTCATCACTCGCCAACCACACAATGTCTGCATCCTTGGCAAGGCTCTTGAGTTTCTTGACTACATCCTTTTTATCTTTA
The DNA here is from genome assembly GCA_964572365.1 of uncultured Flavobacteriaceae bacterium. GTDB lineage: Bacteria > Bacteroidota > Bacteroidia > Flavobacteriales > Flavobacteriaceae > Salinimicrobium. Next base: position 7,345 of record CAZNFK010000098.1, read on the forward strand.
GACACTATATATTTAGGAGTAAAGTCTCCTTCTGTGTCTACACCCAGCTCTTTTGTGGGCAAGTCGGCAATGTGACCAAAACTGGAGGCGACCTTATAGTCTTTACCCAGGAATTTTTCAATGGTCTTTGCCTTTGCAGGGGACTCTACAATCACTAAATTCTTCGCCATAGTATCTATTTTTGTTCTGCAAAAGTATAGGAAATTTTATATATGAGATTAAATATTACGAATTGGGGGTTTTCCCTGCTCAATTTAGGATGGATTTTCCCCTGTCACTTTGTCACATCTCAACTAAAAACGTATCTTTGCGCGTTCAATTACCAAACGGTATATTTTGATTATGGAGAAGATAATAGACGAAAAACAACAAGGAAATTCCCTGGTCCTGGAACCGAAGACCGGCAACGGAAAGAAGTTGATGATAGAGAGTTACGGCTGCCAGATGAATTTTAGCGACAGTGAGATCGTGGCTTCCATTCTTGCGAAAGAGGGTTTCAACACCACCCAGAATCTTGAGGAAGCCGACCTTGTCCTTATTAATACCTGTTCTATTCGGGACAAGGCAGAACAAACCGTGCGAAAAAGACTTGAAAAATATAACGCGGTCAAAAAGATCAACCCAAAAATGAAGGTGGGTGTTTTAGGCTGTATGGCCGAACGCCTTAAAGCAAAATTCCTGGAAGAGGAAAAGATCGTGGACCTGGTTGTGGGACCCGATGCTTACAAAGACCTGCCCAACCTCATAAATGAAGTGGAAGAAGGAAGAAACGCGGTGAACGTGATACTTTCCAAAGATGAGACCTATGGGGACATTTCTCCCGTGCGCCTTCAAAGCAACGGGGTTTCGGCATTTGTTTCTATCACCCGCGGCTGCGACAACATGTGTACTTTTTGCGTGGTGCCTTTTACCCGCGG
>CAZNFK010000099.1:0-8118 GCA_964572365.1 uncultured Flavobacteriaceae bacterium
CCTTCCAGGAACAGCAGGAATTCCATTTTCCGCCGCGAATGTTTTTCAATGTCTTTCTCAGGTTTTTATTGAACACGCTAGTTTCCCTTTCGATTCTTTATGTGGCATTCAAGAACTGGAGTATCATAAAATTTGCGGTAGTGATCTATGCCGGTTTCTTCGTAGCCTTATTTCCGCTTTTTGTCTATCTCATGCATCATGTGACACCCGATGATTACCTTGCCGCTTTTTATGTGAGAAGGTTTCTTGCCCATCCGGTATTGATCCTCATTCTGTTGCCTGCATTCTATTATTACAGGCTTAAATCAAGTCCCGAAAATTGAATTTGTTCAGGATATTTATTTTTTCAGTACTTTTGTAGTTGGAATGAAAAAGTTTTTTCAGAAAACAGGATCTTTTGCAATGGCGCTTTTAGTGCTGTTCTCTACCATGTCCTTTACCGTAGACAAACATTTCTGCGGAACGTACCTGGTAGATCAGGCTGTTTTTTCTGAAGCCGAAGATTGCGGGATGGAACATCCTGCTGAAGGTGAGATGACCGAAGAAGACGGCTGCCGTGATCAAAAGGTTTCTGTGGAAGGTCAAAAAGATCTGAAGATCTCCTTTAATGATCTGGACCTTCCCCAACAGGTATTCCTTGCTTCTTTCACCTATTCCTATGTGGAGTTGTTTGAAACGCTGCCACAGGAATTCATTCCTTTTTCAGATTATTCTCCGCCTTTGCTCGTTAGGGATTTTCAGGTCCTTCACGAGACATTCCTCATTTGATTTTTAAATTGATTTTTTTAGACCCTGCATGCGGGGTTGCCGTTTTTGTACACTTTTTAATCAATTTAAAGTCATAGAATGCTGTCTAAAATAATTCATTACTTTCTTTATAACCGGTTGGTTACAATGCTGCTGCTTGTCTTCATGATAGGCTGGGGCGTGGTGACATCACCCTTTGATTGGGATTTCGATCTATTGCCACGGGATCCCGTACCGGTAGATGCGATCCCCGATCTTGGAGAAAACCAGCAGATCGTCTTTACAGAATGGCCTGGACGATCGCCGCAGGACATAGAAGACCAGATCACTTATCCCCTTACTACTTCGCTGCTGGGAATTCCCGGGGTGGAATCCATACGAAGTACCTCCATGTTCGGGTTCTCCAGTATCAATATCATCTTCAAGGAAGATGTGGAATTCTACTGGTCCCGCACCCGTATCCTTGAAAAAATCAATTCTCTACCTTCCGGACTTTTACCCGAAGATGCTCAGCCTACCTTAGGTCCCGATGCTACTGCTTTGGGCCAGGTGTTCTGGTATACCCTTGAAGGGCGTGATCCCGAAGGAAATGTAACCGGTGGATGGGACCTGCATGAGATAAGATCTGTGCAGGACTACTATGTTAAACTGGGACTAAGTGGGGTAGAGGGAGTTTCGGAAGTTGCCTCTGTAGGTGGTTATGTGCGCGAATATCAGGTGGATGTGGATCCCGATGCGCTGCGGGCATACAATGTTGGTATCAATGACGTGATGATGGCCGTGCGAAATTCAAACCGTGATATTGGGGCGAAGACCATCGAGATCAACAAAGCCGAATATTTGGTTCGCGGATTAGGCTACATAGAATCCCTTGAGGATATTGAAAATACGGTAGTGGCTGTAAATGACAATACTCCGGTGCTCATTTCAGATATTGGGGTGGTCACTTTAGGTCCTGCCGAGAGGCGTGGAGTCCTCGACAAGGCCGGGGCCGAAGTTGCCGGGGGAGTTGTGGTTGCCCGTTATGGATCGAATCCGCTGGCGGTGATCAATAATGTAAAGGAGAAGATCAAAGAGATCTCGCCGGGGATGCCCACTAAAGAACTGCAGGATGGAACTGTGAGCAAACTCACCATTGTGCCATTTTATGATCGTACCCAGTTGATCCAGGAGACCCTTGGAACTTTGGAAAATGCACTTTCCGATGAAATTCTTATAAGTATCATCGTAGTGATCATCCTTGTGCTTAACCTGAGAGCTTCGATCTTAATTTCCAGTTTGCTGCCCATTGCGGTGCTCATGACCTTTATTGCCATGCGTTATTTTGGTGTTGATGCCAACGTTGTAGCGCTTTCGGGAATTGCGATCGCCATTGGGGTAATGGTAGATGTAGGGATCGTTTTTGTGGAAAACACACTGCGGCACCTGGAGTTTGATGAAAACAGGGATGCCCGGGGCGAAAAACTGCTCCAGGTGATTCGAAATGCTACGATTGAAGTAGGGCCTGCAGTAACCACTGCTTTAGCAACTACGGTAGTTAGTTTCCTGCCCGTATTTTTTATGGAACATGCCGAAGGAAAGCTTTTCAGACCACTGGCTTTTACAAAGACCTTTGCCCTGGTAGCTGCCTTTTTGCTGGGAGTGATCGTGTTGCCAATGCTTTCGTACTATTTCTTCTCCTTCAGGCTTAAAAAGGAGAGAGTGAACCGCATCTGGAATTACGGTTTGATTGGCGGGGGAATTGTTCTCGCCCTACTTTTTGGAATGTGGCTGCCGCTCGCTCTAACCGTGATCGGGATTCTGCGATTGCTGGAGCCGAAAAGCCGTGGTTTCCTCGGAAAATATTCCCGGGAAATTTCACTTTTCATCATCCTGGCAGTGACGATCTTCTTCCTCACTACCCACTGGATGCCTCTGGGTGTGCGGAATTCAATTATTGAAAACTACCTTTTCGTGATCATCCTGTTGGTGATCACTCTTGTGGCGTTGTTAGCTATCGTAAAATACTACGAAAACATTTTGACCTGGTGCCTGGAAAACAAAAGAACCTTCCTCGCACTACCTATAGTGACTATTCTTTTTGGCTTTTTGATCTGGCAGGGATTCCCTAAGATCTTCGGATTTGTAGGCGACGGGGCAGAAAAGATTGGTTGGGAGATCAGGGAAACCGGAGGTTGGAAAGCGGCTTCAGAAACTTTTCCCGGCGTAGGGAAAGAATTCATGCCCACCCTTAATGAAGGCAGTTTCCTTTTAATGCCCACGGCCATGCCGCACATGGGAATTGAAGGGAGTAAGGAAGTGCTGCAAAAGCTGGATATGGCCGTGACCAACATTCCGGAGGTGGAAGTTTCCGTAGGAAAATTGGGAAGGGCAGAGACTGCAATTGATCCTGCACCCATTTCCATGTACGAGAACGTGATCAACTACAAGCCTGAATACATGCTGAACGATAAAGGCAAAATGCAGCGTTTTAGGGTAGATGATGACGGAAATTTCATCCTGAAGTCGGGGGAAGTTTTAGCTCATGAAAAAGCTATTTTAGGGAATCTTACAGCAAGAGACCTGGTACCCGACGAGGATGGCGAATTCTTCAGGAACTGGAGAGATCACATCAACAGCCCCGATGATATCTGGAATGAGATCGTTAGTGTAACCCGATTACCGGGTGTGACCTCCGCCCCAAAACTGCAGCCCATTGAAACCAGGTTGGTGATGCTTCAAACAGGAATGAGGGCCCCTATGGGAATAAAAGTTTACGGCCCCGACCTTGAAACCATCCAGAAATTTGGTTTTGAGCTGGAGGAGATCCTTAAGCAGGTTCCTTCGGTAAAACATGAGGCCGTATTTGCCGATAGGATCGTAGGGAAACCTTACCTGGAGCTGGACATCAACAGGCAGAATATTTCCCGCTACGGCCTTAGCATTGAGCAGGTACAACAAACCATTGAAACCGCTATTGGCGGTATGGAAATTACAACTACAGTTGAAGGTAGGGAGCGATATCCTGTGCGGGTAAGGTATCCGCGGGAGCTGCGTAACTCGCCCGAGGAAATTGAGCAAATACTTGTGCCTACACCTACCGGGGTGCAAATTCCGTTGGGACAACTGGTAGATGTCAATTATGTGCAGGGACCTCAAATGATCAAAAGTGAGGATACCTTCCTGGTTGGTTATGTGCTTTTTGACAGGAAACAGGATTATGCCGAAGTGAACGTAGTGAACGATGCCCAGGCCCTGATTGCCCAAAAGATCGATACAGGAGAACTGCAGGTGCCCCAGGGAGTGAGTTTTGAATTTTCAGGGAATTATGAAAACCAGGTGCGGGCAGTCAAAAGGCTGGCTATCGTTATTCCAATTTCCCTGATCATTATCTTCCTGTTGCTGTACTTCCAGTTCAAGACAGTGATCGCTTCTACGATCCATTTCTCAGGGGTTTTTGTGGCTTTTGCCGGTGGATTCATCATGATCTGGTTATACGGGGAGCCCTGGTTTATGGATTTCGATATTTCAGGTACCAACATGCGCGACCTCTTCCAGATGGGAACAATAAACCTGAGTGTAGCCGTATGGGTTGGATTTATAGCCCTTTTCGGGATAGCCACCGATGACGGAGTGCTTATGGGGACCTATATACACCAGGTTTTTGAAAAACGTGATCCTCAAACAGTGCCCGCGGTGCGTGCTGCAGTGCTTGAGGCCGGAAAGAAACGTGTGAGACCGGCAATGATGACCACAGCAGTAACTATTATAGCTTTATATCCGGTGCTTACCTCCACAGGAAAGGGAGCAGATATTATGGTGCCTATGGCTATACCTATTGTAGGGGGAATGGTTATTCAGATCATGACCATTTTTGTAGTTCCGGTGCTACAGGCTATCTGGAGGGAAACCGTGGTGACCAGAAATGAAAATAAAATAACTGAAGGATGAAAAACTCTTTAAAAATATCATTTTTGACGGCTGTGCTTTTTCTCTTCTTCGGAAGTTTGAAGGCACAAAACCTGGAGGATTATCTGCAGATAGCTGCAGAAAATAATCCGGATGTAAAGGCAGCCTACGCTGAATTTGAAGCGGCCATGCAGGAGGCCCCGCAGGTAAAAAGCCTGCCCGACCCCACTCTAACCATGACTGCCTTTGGCAGCATGGTAGAGACACGCCTGGGTCCACAGGAAGCACGTTTTTCCCTGATGCAAATGTTCCCCTGGTGGGGAACCCTTGAGGCCAGGGAAAATGTGGCAAATCTAATGGCCGAGGCAAAATTCCAGTCATTCCTTAACCTGCGTAATGAACTGTTCCTGGAAGTAAGCCGGCAGTATTATGAACTTTATGCCCTTGAACAACAGCTTACCTATCAACAGGATGATCTGGAGATCCTTCAGAATTATAAGGATCTCGCACTTTCACGTGTAAGGGCCGGGAGCGGAGCTCTTAGCGATGTGTTGCAGGCCGATTTGATGCGTAACGAATCTGTAACCGGGCTGGATATCCTTCGACTAAAAAAGGAATCCCTGGTGGTACAATTCAATGCGCTATTGAACAGGCCCAGAACAGAAATAGTGCTCCTTCCGCAGGAAATAGAAACTGGTTCCGAAAATATCATTTTTGACACACCAGTCTCGGGGAATCCCCGCCTGGCAGAGTTGGAAAGAATGGAGGCCTCAGCAAAAGCACAGGAAAAGCTGGCGCAAAAGGAAGGTCTTCCAAACATAGGACTGGGAGTAGATTATGTGGTCATTGGAGAACGAATGGATATGGCGGTAGAAGACAGTGGTCGGGATGCTATAATGCCTATGGTATCGGTAAGCCTGCCTATCTTCCGCGGAAAGTATAAAGCGGCAAAAAAACAAGCGGCTTTCATGGCAGAAAGTTATGAACAGCGAAGAAAAGGCCTGGAGAACCGGCTTTCCGCAGAAATGGAAGCGGCAGTTTTTCAGGTGCGGGAAGCACAGTCGATGTTAGCACTTTATGAAAGACAGGTGGAAAGCTCAGAACAGGTGCTCAATTTGTTATTATCGTCTTATCGTAATGCTTCCTCTAATTTTGAAGAGGTGTTACGCGTAAGACAGGAATTATTAAAATATCAGCTGGCAGTGGCAGAGGCAGAAGCAGCTTATCTCACAGCGCTGGCAAGGATCGATTATTTATCGGGAAAATCATTTGACTATGACAACAAAAACTAAAAATATACTCATCATTGCCGGCACCCTGGTAGTGGGAATGCTAATGGGCTGGCTGTTTTTTGGAGGCAGCGACGAAGCCGAAACTCATGATCACAGTGCTGCCGAAGCTGCACAGGAAACGATATGGACCTGCTCCATGCACCCTCAGATACGTTCTGCAGAACCGGGAAAATGCCCCATCTGCGGCATGGATCTCATTCCGTTGGAAAGTGCTGATGCCGGTGGAAATCCCGATGCGGTACAAATGAGCGAATATGCCATGAAACTGGCCAACGTACAGACACAGAAGGTAGGCGCCGTAACAGGTGACAGTGAGCTGAGGTTGAACGGGAAAGTTACAGTAGATGAACGCAATGCATACACCCAGTCAACCCACGTGCCGGGGAGGATCGAACAGTTGCAGGTGAACTTCACGGGTGAGGAAGTCCGCCGGGGACAAGCCCTTGCTGTTGTCTATTCCCCCGAACTCATCACTGCCCAGGAAGAACTGCTGCAGGCTTATGCCATTCGCAATTCGCAACCCGAACTTTTTGAAGCCGCTAAACAAAAGCTGCGTAACTGGCGAATCGGCGATAACCAGATCAATCGCATTCTCGAAAGCGGTAAGGCCACAGACCGGTTTACCATAACAGCCGATGTAAGTGGAGTGGTTACTGAAAAACTCGTGGAACTGGGAGATTATGTGGATCGTGGAATGTCATTATATCAAATTGCTGATCTCTCCAAAATGTGGGTTTTGTTCGATCTGTATGAAAGAACAATTGGACTGGTAGAAAAAGGTGACAAGGTGGAATTTACTGTAGCTTCCCTTCCCGGGGAGACCTTTGAAGGAACCATTGACTTTATTGATCCCTTATTGGACAGTCAAACCCGGGTATCAACTGCAAGGGTGGAAATATCCAATAGTGGTAACAAGTTGAAACCGGGGATGTTCGTGACGGGAGTTATTACAACTTCGGGTGCCGAAAAAACACAAGGTCTTACTGTACCGAAGTCGGCGGTGTTGTGGACCGGTAAGCGAAGCATAGTGTATGTCAATGAAGGTACGGCTGCCAATCCTTCATTTGTAATGAGGGAAGTAGTCCTGGGACAGTCTCTTGGGGATTCCTATGTGGTGCAGGAAGGACTTTCTGACGGAGATGAGATCGTAGTGAACGGAGCCTTTACAGTAGATGCCGCAGCCCAGTTGGCCGGAAAACCCAGCATGATGAACCCGGCGGTGGCTGCTTCGGCCCCTGCACAGGAAGATGTAAGACAGTATCTTCAGAATAGTGGGTATGACTTTAGCCAGGAGGCTTCAGAAAAGTTTCAGGCGCAACTGGGGAATGTAGTATCGGTGTACCTTCAGCTTAAAGACGCGCTCGTAGATGGAAAAGAGAAAGAAAGCTTAAATTTGACAGGGAAGTTTCACGAGGCTGTTCTAAATACACAAGCGTCAGAGTTAACAGGAGAGGCGAAAGCTTTCTGGGAAGATAAGCAGAAATTCTTGCTTCAGCATTCAGAAGAGGGGTTGAACGCAGAGAATATTCAGAAGCAAAGGGAGAATTTCGTTTATGTTTCTGAAGCGCTTATCAAAACCGTTACAGCATTTGGAATAAACGGAAACCCGGTTTACGTGGACTATTGCCCCATGGCAAATTCTGACAGAGGGGCTTACTGGCTAAGTGAAACCAGTGAAATAAGAAATCCATATTACGGAGATGCCATGCTTAAGTGCGGCGAAATTGTAGAACAAATCAAATAATCAATAACTATAAATAGATCTAAAAATGAAAAACGCAAGATTAGTATTATTGGCCTTTTTAGGAGCGATCACTTTGAACTCCTGTGGAGAGACCAAAAAAGAGAATGAAACCGAAGATGCAAGCATGCCAATGCAAAATGAGATGCATATGGAAGATGAGCATGATATGGAAGAAATGAGTGGAAACCTTGACGACGGGGCACAGGGTGACCTGGCTTTCAACAACCAGAATATGGAAGCGGTTTACAACCACTACATGCACATCAAGACCGCTTTAGTGAACACCAATGCCGAAGAAGCAAAGAGCGGCGCACAGATGATGACCGAAGCCCTTCAGAATGCAGGTGGAAATGAGCAGGCTTTGAACGCCGCTCAAAAGATCGCCCAGTCAGATAACATCAATGAGCAGAGAACTACTTTCCAGGACCTTTCTGCCGCGATGGAAAA
>CAZNFK010000100.1:0-8078 GCA_964572365.1 uncultured Flavobacteriaceae bacterium
CTTTTGGAAAAGTGCCGCCGGGGAGATGAGCGGGCCCAGATGATAATTTACAACAAGTACAGTAAAGCTATGTATAATACGGCCTTACGAATTGTAAAACATTCTGCGGAAGCCGAAGATATTATGCAGGAGTGTTTCCTGAAGGCATTCACCAAACTGGATTCTTATGAAGGCACCTCAACATTCGGGGCCTGGCTGAAGAAGATCGTCGTGAATCAAAGTATCAATGCGTATAACAAGAATATAAAGTACCAGGAGGTATCCTATAATGATCAGTTCAAGAATACTGCAGATGAAGAAGTGGGAATCTCTTCGGAAGAAGAACAGGGAAACCCGAAAGTTCAAATGATCTTAAGAAGCCTGAATTCCCTTAAAGAAAATTACAGGGTCACGCTTACCCTCCATTTGATAGAAGGGTATGATTATGAAGAGATTTGTGAAATACTGAATATTTCCTACGCCAACTGCAGAACAACCATATCAAGGGCCAAAGAAAGCCTGCGTAAAAAACTTATGAGCTATGAAAACTGATGACCTAAAAGACATTTTTGACGAACTCGAGTTTGATGTCGCCAGTCCGCCGCAGGATCACGAAGAGCGGTTTCGTCAAAAATTAAGGAACAACAGGAAAAAAAAGACGAATAAATCTGGGGTGATCTCCCTCTGGGCTCCGATAATGGCTGTAGCGGCCAGCTTCCTCCTGGCGATCATGATCTTCCAGGGAGCCTTTGAAAATCCTTTTACCAACCAACAGGAACTGGCTAATGTTTCCCCCGAGATGAAACAAACGCAGGATTTCTATGCTTCAGCAATAAAAACCGAACTGCAGAACTTGCAGGACCAGAAAACCCCTGAAACTGAAGCCGTCATCGAAGATGCCCTCAAACAGCTGGACATCCTGGAAAAAGATTACCAGAATTTAAAAAAGGATCTTGAAAAGAGCGGTCAGGATAACCGGGTGATCTATGCGATGATCTCCAATTTCCAAAAAAGAATTGACCTGTTGAAGACAGTACTCGAAAAAGTAGAAACTATAAACACCCTAAAAAATACCCGTCATGAAAACAACATTATATAACCTTCTATTCGCTCTACTGCTCATTCCGGCAGTCGCATGTGCCAACGATGGCTACAAAGGAAAATACACCAAGCAGAAAACCCTGAAAAAGGAATTCAAAGTTTCTGCTAACGACCTGCTCAAGTTGGATAACAGCTATGGTAATATTGATATTATTACCTGGGACCAAAATCGAGTGGAGATAGAAGTGACCGTGAAGACCAACGGCAATGATGAAGAAAAAGTTAAGGAACGCCTTGATAATATTAACGTGCGGTTCAACCAGTCCGGTGGGGAAGTAAGTGCCGAAACTGTTTTTCCGGATTCCAATAATTCCTGGTGGGGCAGCCTTTTTGGAAGCAGCAGCAATGTCAATATGGAGGTTCATTACCGGGTAAAAGCTCCTGTAACCAATAATATGAACATCTCTAATGACTACGGAAGCTTTAATCTTGACGAGTTGGAGGGTAACCTTAAGGTTTCCTGTGACTACGGAAGATTTATGATAGGTGAGCTGAAAGGCGACAATAACTACCTCAATTTTGATTATACCCGAAACAGCTCAATAGGGTTTGTCAAAAAAGCCAAAATTGAAGCTGATTATTCCGGATTCAGGATCGAGGAAGCCGGTACTATAGACCTCTCCGCCGATTATACCGATGCGCATTTTGAAAAGGTAGAAAATATCAGCTTCAACAACGATTATGGTTCCTTGAATGTTGAAAAAGTAAAGAACATCAAAGGACAGGGAGATTACCTGGGTGTGAAACTTGGGCTGGTTTACAGCACAGCAGTTCTAAACATGGATTACGGCTCACTGAGCATTGAAAAATTAATGCCGGCTCTTAAAAATGTCGATATTAACAGTGATTATACTTCCCTTAAAATAGGTTATGACCGTGAAGCGACCTTCGGTTTTGATGTCAATACCTCTTACGGGGGAGTCAAAGGCCTTGACGGGGAAAATTTCCAGGTGAACAAGCGACATCAATCGGGAGGTGACAGTTACATCCAGGGTTATTACAGAACGGCAAATTCCGGAGGACAGGTAAAGATCAATTCCAGCTACGGAAGCGTAAACTTCAACAGCAAAAATTAAAATCAATCAATCAAAATAAGAACAACATGAAAAAATTATTATTTACAATCATCATCGCCTTGAGCTTTCAAACCACTCAGGCACAATGGTGGGCGGGCAGCAAAGAAATTGAAGGCAACGGGAACATGAGCACGCAAACAAGATCTGTTTCCAATTATGACGAAGTGGCTTTGCTTGGTTCTATGGATGTGAAACTGGTGAGTGGCCGGGAAGGTAAAATAAAAGTTGAGGCCGAAGAAAACCTGATGGAGTATATCCTCACCGAAGTGGAAGGCGACCAATTGAAGATTTCGGTCCAGAAGGGATATAGTCTTGATCCTTCCCGCAACATGAATATCAGGATCACAGTTCCTTTTGAAACATTGGACGGCGTTACCCTCACCGGATCGGGTGACATTTCTTCTACAGATGAGATAAAATCCGAAAACTTTGAGATCAAGATGACCGGTTCCGGGGATATAAAACTCTCTGTGGCTGCAAAAAATACCCGGGCGGGCATTACAGGTTCGGGAGATATCACCCTTCGCGGAACCACTAATGATTTTGAGTGTAAAGTAACAGGATCTGGCGACATTAGCGCTTTCGACTTCAAAGCTGAAAGAGTGAACGCTACCGTCACCGGATCTGGAGATATCCAGGTTTATGCTTCAGAAGAGATTCGCGCTAAAGTTCCCGGTTCAGGCGACATCGAATATAAAGGCAATCCCAAAAAAGAGGATTTCAGAACCATGGGTTCCGGCGATATCACTAAAAAGTAACGACGGTAAAAATATTGGTAGGCGGTTTGGTTTCGATCAAACCGCCTCTTTTTTTGGCTTCAGGTGTTCCCTTGGCACTCTCATCAGTAAAACCACTCCAATTAAGAAAAATCCTGTTAGAAAGAGGATGGAATATCTGATATCATAACTTTGGGAAACAATTCCGTATAGCATCAAGCCAATTACAAGTCCAATTTTTTCTGAAACATCATAAAAACTGAAGTAGCTTGCTGTATCAAGAGTGCCTTCAGGAATCATTTTGGAATAGGTAGAGCGGGAAAGGGTTTGTATCCCTCCCATCACCAAACCTACCAGACCTGCCGCGATATAAAACTGAAAAGGTGTTTCCACGAAAAAAGCGTAAATACAAATTCCTATCCATACCACATTCACCGCAATGAGGGTATTGATGTTCCCGAATTTTTCAGATAACCGTGAAGTTATCATTGCTCCGGCAATGGCCACAAGCTGAATGAGCAAAATACTAACGATCAACCCTATCGTGGAATCATCTCCTGCCCAGTTGACCTCTTCTAATCCAAAGTAAGTCGCAATGAGCATGACCGTTTGCACCGCCATACTGTAGACAAAAAACGCGCGCAGGTATTTCTTGAGTTGTGGATTGTGCTGAAGGGAATTCCAGATAAGTTTTAGCTCTTTAAAACCATTGAATAATACATCATTGGTAAGACGTTGCTTTTTATTGCCTTTTGGAAGGTAATAATAAGTGATCTGGCTAAAACCTATCCACCAAACTCCGGTTAAAACAAACGAAAGTCGGGTGGGAAACCCTGCATCTTCAAAACCGAACATTTCGTAGTTCATGATCATGAAAAGACATAAGATCAACAATACCACGCTCCCGATATAGCCCATGGAAAAACCTTTAGCGCTTACCTTATCCTGTTGTTCGGGAAAAGCTATATCGGGTAAATAGGAATTGTAAAAAACCAGGCTGGCCCAAAATCCCACCAGGGCCAGAAAATAGCAGGTTAACCCAAGGATGAGGTTCTCCAGGTTGAACCAAAAAAGCCCAATACAGGAAAGGGCGCCCAAATAGCAGAAGAACTTCAGGAAATTTTTCTTATTACCCACATAATCTGCGATGCCCGACAGGAAAGGGCTTATAAAAGCCACTAATAAAAAAGCAAGGGCGGTAACATAACTTATGAGAGAATCGTTGTTAAAGTCAAAGCCTAACAATTGTACGCGATCACTAATGATCTCGCCCTGTTCATTTTTGACGATGGTAAGAGCAGCATAGAAGATTGGAAAGACTGTGGAAGCAATGACCAGGCTGTAAACCGAGTTGGCCCAATCGTAAAAGGCCCAGGCATTCAGTAATTTTTTATTCCCTTTAGGGAGCTTTTTCATACAGGGGAAATTAAAAAGAGCTGCCTTTTTTGGCAGCTCCTAAAATAGTGTTTTTAAAATTTATCCCTGAAAGGAGGTCACTCCATATTTTCGGGCTTCGGCTTTTGCCTCGGGCGCCCATCTTTCGATATTTCTAATTCTGGTATCAGAAGAAGGGTGAGTACTAAGGAATTCCGGCGGGGCATTACCCTCAGCTTGCGCCTTCATTCGTCTCCAAAGGTCGGCCGCAGCCATAGGATCATATCCTGCAATAGCCATTAAGGTAAGCCCGATTCTATCTGCTTCAGACTCGTGGCCACGGCTAAAAGGCAGCATTACACCAACAGTTGAACCCAATCCATAGGCAGTATTGAAGATCTGTCTTGTTTCATCACTTTTTCCACTCAAAGCCACATTACCGGCAACCGCTCCCAGCTGCTGTAATTGCGCGGCACTCATTCTTTGCGCTCCGTGATCGGCAAGGGCGTGAGCTACCTCGTGCGCCATTATCGCCGCTACTCCGGTTTCATTTTTGGCGATGGGCATGATTCCGGTATAAAAGGCAATTTTACCTCCCGGCATAGCCCAGGCGTTTACCTGGTCATCCTTGATCAGGTTGAATTCCCATTTGTAATCGTCAAGATATCCCTGGTAGCCATTGGCATCTAAATATCGTTTGGATGCAGTGGCAATTTTTTGCCCCACATTCTTGATCATACGTGCATCTGCAGTTCCGGTTACCACCTCATTTTCGGCAAGTACCTGGTTGTACTGCTGAAAAGAAGCAGGAAAGATCTGGGAGTTAGGGTAAAAGTTCAGGTTTTTCTCTCCGGTGAACGGGTTGGTTTTACAAGCCGCTACCAGAAAAAATAAACTCAGGACTATCGTTATTTGTTTAAGTCTCATAATATTGATTTTTGTTAAAGTTAATAAATCAACTGCTGCTGATTTACGGCTTTAAATTAGGTTTAACAAAATACCTGCCAAAATGATAATCCCGGCTACCCCGCTACCTTTTTTCGAGTGTAAAATGACTAAATTGCGGCTTTAAACTAACTATGACCAAAGAAAAAAAAGACAATACTCCTGTACAAAGGCTACTGGTGCCCTCATATATTTTAGTGACCGCAAAGATCCTTACGGCTATCTCCCCTTTTCTGGCCAGCAGGTTCGCCGCCAAGCTTTTTCTCACTCCTTTTCGATATAGACTTCCGGAAAGGGAAAAAGAAATGGATGAAAAAAGCAAACAAACCACCCTTACCGTCCCTTCTATAGACAGGGAGGTGGTGGTGTATGAATATGGCAGCTCTCCCCGCAAGATCCTCCTCGCCCACGGCTGGAGCGGCAGGGGAACCCAGTTATCCATAATGGCAAAGGCTTTGCTCAGGCAGGGCTACAGCGTGGTGAGTTTTGATGCTCCAGCACATGGAAAGGCGCCCGGAAAATGGAGCATGATGCCCTTTTTTATTGAAACCATTCATCATCTTGAAAAACAGTACGGGCCATTTGATGCTGCCATAGGTCATTCCCTTGGAGGCATGTCGCTTTTAAAAGCCGTTAAGGACGGATTGGAAATTGAAAAACTGGTCATTATAGGCACAGCGAACAGCGTGACTCACATTACCCGCGAATTTGCTCATAACATGAAAATGAATGAAAAAGTGGCTAAGAAGATGAAGAAGTACTTCGATAAGAAATTCGGAGAAGACATGGATAATTACTCCGGGGCTGTTTCTGCTGAAGCCGTTAAGATCCCAACACTGGTGATCCATGATGAACACGATGTCGACGTGCACATTAGCTCTGCTCATGAGATCACCGATAACCTGGAAAAAGGGGAGTTATTCATTACTGAAGAACTGGGCCACCGACGCATTTTAGGGAATCAAAAAGTAATTAACAAAATCATTCAATTTCTTTCGGTATAGTTCTTGCACTTTATCACCGAAAGTCCTTGAAATGAAACAATTCCTTCTACTATTACTCATTAGTCTCACTCTGAGCTGCAATGGCAATGCCCAGAAAGAGAAAGAATATCCCGTGTCGAAATCGGAAGCCGAATGGAAAGCGGAATTAGATCCGCAGGAATTCCAGGTCCTTAGAAAAAAAGGAACGGAAAGGGCTTTTTCCAGTGAACTTAACGACATAGAAGAACCCGGCACCTTCGTGTGTGCGGCCTGCGGGCAGCCTTTATATCAAACCAAACACAAATTTGACAGCGGCACAGGCTGGCCAAGTTTTGATAGGCCAATAGATGAAAAGTATGTCGATTACCGTCCCGACAGGATAGGAGGATATTCAGCTACAGAGGTGGTGTGCGCCAATTGCGGCGGCCATTTGGGACATGTTTTCAATGACGGCCCAAAAGAAACTACAGGTAAAAGGCATTGCATCAATGGGGTAGCCCTGGACTTCATTCCCGATAATGAATAGCATTCCGATTAAAAAAGTTTACAAATAGTTTAAGAGCTAAAAACGGGCTCATTGCTTATTTTAGAAGAAACGATCTTATGAAAAAGAAATATCCAATAGAACATTCAGATGCCGAGTGGCGCGATAAACTTTCCGAAGAACAGTACAGGGTACTGCGACAAAAAGGAACAGAAGCCCCTCATTCGGGTAAATACAACCTGCATTTCCAGGATGGAGAATACCATTGTGCCGCTTGCGGTGCCAAGCTATTCGAAAGCAATCAAAAATTTGAGAGCAATTGCGGCTGGCCAAGTTTTGATGACGCCATTGAAGGCAGCATTGAATATGTTCAGGACAGAAGCCATGGAATGGTAAGGACCGAAATACTTTGTGCTAACTGCGGCAGCCATCTGGGGCACGTGTTTGACGATGGCCCTACCCATACGGGACAACGCTTTTGCGTAAACTCGGCCAGTATAGATTTTGAAACCAAAACTAAATAATATGAAACGAATTTATTTTTTATTAAGCTTTGTACTTATCGCATTCACTTCCTGTTCAGATGACGGGGAAATGGGACCTCCAGGACCACAAGGCCCCCGGGGACCTGAGGGACCTGCGGGTGTTGACGGATTAATTGGAACAGTATTCGATGTGCAAGGAGATTTCACCGACGCCAATGACTATACCCTTTTTGTGGATTATGCAGAATTTACAGATGTAGAAGTTTTTGAATCTGATGTAGTTCTGGTTTATCTTAGAGTTGGAACTGACGGCGAATCTGGAGGAGAACCTGTTTACGTTTGGAGACTCCTGCCTCAAACCTACTATCTCGATGGAGGCGGAACTATGCAGTATAACTATGATTACACCTTCTTTGATGCAACCATTTTCTTAGATTCTGATGTCGATCTGGCTACGCTTGGTACCGCATTTACCGATGATCAAGTGTTTAGGGTTGCTATATTGCCTGCAGAATTTGCACAGGACAATTCATTAGACGTTTCAAATTACGAAGCCGTGATGTCGGCACTCGATATTCAGGAAAGCGAAATTCCGCAGCTCGATTTGAAATAACAGTTATTGAACAAAACATGAAAAGCTCCTTTAGAAAAAGGAGCTTTTTTTATTCCTTCGGGTAAAGCCTAATTACTTATTCCGTTTCCGGGCTTCCAATTTCTTTATGTTTATAGTTTAATTCCGTAAATTCGCTGTCTTAAATTCAGTTACAAAAATTTCCAAATATGAGTAAATACGATATCATTGTTTTAGGAAGTGGCCCGGGTGGATATGTTACCGCCATCAGAGCTTCACAATTAGGTTTTAAAACCGCTATTATCGAAAAAGAAAACCTGGGTGGAGTTTGCCTTAACTGGGGTTGTATTCCTACAAAAGCACT
>CAZNFK010000101.1:0-8035 GCA_964572365.1 uncultured Flavobacteriaceae bacterium
GTATATTTGCACGCAATTAAATCTTAATTGCCATGATCGCACACAACTCCAAAATCGTTGGCGAAGGACTAACTTACGATGACGTACTTTTAGTTCCCGCTTTTTCGGAAATCCTTCCGCGCGAAGTCAACATTCAGTCAAAATTTACCCGTAATATCACCATCAATGTGCCTATCGTTTCCGCAGCGATGGATACAGTGACCGAATCCCGTATGGCTATCGCTATGGCCCGGGAAGGAGGGATTGGAGTGTTGCATAAGAACATGACCATTGAGCAACAGGCCCTGAAAGTGCGAAAAGTTAAGCGTGCTGAGAGCGGTATGATCATAGATCCTGTTACATTGCCTATAACCGCGAAGGTACGTGATGCTAAAGAGAACATGAGGGAGCACAGCATTGGCGGAATTCCAATTGTGGATGAAGACGGAAAGTTGCTGGGGATCGTGACCAACCGGGATCTTAGGTTTGAAAAGAACCTGGAGCGTCCAATTTCTGAAGTAATGACCTCAGAGAACCTTGTTACAGTGGCCGAAGGTACTTCCCTGGAGGAGGCTGAAGGTATCCTGCAGGAAAATAAGATCGAAAAGTTACCTGTAGTAAACTCTCAAGATAAACTGGTAGGACTTATCACATTTAGGGACATTACCAAACTCACTCAAAAACCTATTGCCAATAAAGATTCCTACGGAAGGTTGCGTGTAGCAGCTGCGATAGGAGTGACGGGAGACGCAGTGGAGCGTGCCGGTGCCCTTGTAAATGCAGGGGTGGACGCGATCGTGATCGATACGGCCCACGGTCATACCAAGGGAGTGGTCACGATTCTGAAAGAAGTAAAAAAGAATTATCCCGAGCTGGAAGTAGTGGTGGGTAATATAGCCACTGCCGAAGCAGCGAAATATTTAGTAGAGGCGGGTGCCGATGCCATAAAGGTAGGTATTGGTCCCGGGTCTATTTGTACCACCCGCGTGGTGGCCGGAGTTGGTTTTCCGCAGTTCTCTGCGGTGCTTGAGGTAGCTGCGGCCGTAAAAGGCAGCGGGGTACCTGTGATCGCCGATGGTGGTATAAGATATACAGGAGATATTCCAAAGGCTATCGCCGCCGGAGCCGATTGTGTGATGTTGGGCTCCTTACTGGCAGGCACCAAAGAATCTCCGGGAGAAACAATTATTTACGAAGGAAGAAAATTCAAATCTTACCGTGGAATGGGTTCTGTTGAAGCCATGCAACATGGTTCAAAAGACCGCTATTTCCAGGATGTGGAAGATGATATCAAGAAATTGGTGCCCGAAGGGATCGTAGGAAGAGTTCCCTACAAAGGTGACCTTTTTGAAAGCATTCACCAGTTTGTGGGTGGATTGAGAGCCGGAATGGGATATTGTGGTGCGAAAGACATCGATACCCTAAAAGAAAGCGCCCGCTTCGTGAAGATCACCTCTTCAGGAATTCACGAGAGCCATCCGCACAATGTGACCATCACTAATGAATCTCCTAACTACAGCAGGTAGAAAGGATTCGGTTTAAATATAAAAAGGCTTTATCCACAGATAAAGCCTTTTGTTTTTTGTACTGAAGGAAGTGTTATTCTGTTACGGTGATCCCCAGTTTTGCCAGGACCTTTTTAGTAATGTCATATTCTTCCGCAGCGAAAGCAAGTGCATTCCCGCCCGCGTGCAGGATCTGGGTGTAGTTCTCTTCCTGGATGACCTGCAGCATGGCAGTATTGATCTTTTCGTAGAGGGGCTGGGTGAGCTCGTTCCTTTTCATTTGCATCATGACACCGGCTTTTTGCCTGAAGCTTTTGATGTCATTTTCGAGTCCGATGATCTCACCTTCTTTGGTCTTCTTTTCTTCTTCGGTGTAGGTGCTGTTGTTTTCCTGGTAATCTTTCACCAGGGTCTCATAATTGGCAATGGTAGTTTCAAGGTCTTTTTGAAGTTCGGTATTGTAGGCTTTCATGCCTTCATTAACCTGGGCCATTTCGGGGAGCTGATTGAGAATGTAATCTGCGTCAATGGTGCCTACTTTGGTTTGTGCAAAAGCCCCTATAGATAGCAGGGTAAAACTGAATGCAAATAGTAAATTTTTCATGAAAAAGTTTTTGTTATACCCGCAAATATAATCGCGACTGCTGATTAATTGGGATTTATGAAAGATTTTTTTCATCCCTTTATTCTTCGAAAACCTGTCCGCGATGTGGTTTAAGGGCATCCCTCACTTGTGGCATGAGGCCCTCTTCAACCACAAGATAAGCGATGTGATGGTTGGGGGCTATAGCCTCAATGCCTGTAATGGCCGGGGAAATAGCATTTTTTTGAAGGTATTCCTTCAGGTGAATGGCGTGGTGTTCAGCAATGCGTTCAGCATCGGGGCCTCTAAAGTCCCAGATCAGTTTCAGTTTACGGTTTCCGGATGGTTTTTCCATTTTTTTTAATTTTTCTTCCGAAGGAAATCTTTTTGGTAAAAGTAATTTTTATTCCCGGGTTTCGTTAGGGTAAGAAGTTGGTAAACATGCCAGAATTCTTATTTTTGCGTACTCACTAATTCAGAAGGAACTGTTGATAAAACTTATCAGATTTACCATTGCAGCTATTTTGGGGCTTCTCGTTACAAGTTGTGATCTTTTTAAAAAGACAGAAGACAAAGTTGCAATCGCCAGGGTGAACGATTCTTATCTCTACCAGGAAGACGTTGCTTCCCTGATCTCTGAGAATACTTCCCCCCAGGACAGTGCCCTAATAGTTTCCAGTTATATCAACCGATGGGCTACTCAAAAACTGCTTATTGACCGGGCTAAAGTGAACCTTAGCGAGCGGCAGCAGCGGGAATTTGACCAGCTGGTACAGAATTATAAAAATGAGCTTTATGCCAAGGCTTATACCGATGCTATTGTAGGCAGGGAGCTGGATACTGCAGTAAATATGCAGGAGGCCCGGGAATATTATGAGAAGAACGGGGAAAATTTTCTTCTTAACGAAAACCTGCTTAAATTAAGGTACATCAATCTTACAAAGGATAATAAGGATTTTGACCTTATAAAAACTCGTTTCCGTCGGTTTGAGGAAGAGGATAAAGAGGCGCTCCTCGAGATGGCCATTCAATTCAATTCCTATTCCCTTAATGATTCGGTTTGGGTAAAAAGCAAGCAGGTTTATGATAAGATAAGGCCGCTTACCCCCGAAAATGATGAAGAATTACTAAAAAAACAGAATTTTTTACAACTCGAAGATTCATTAGGAGTATATTTGATCTCTGTTGAAGATGTTAAATTACGCAACGAACAGGCTCCCCTGGAATATTCTTTGCCAAGTGTAAAGCAGATCCTGCTCAACAAACGCAAGCTGGAGCTTATAAAGAAATTAGAAAAAGACATTACTCAAGATGCTATTAAAAACGACAAATTTGAAATCTATAATTAATCAGGCAGCGGTTCTTTTATTTACCACGGCCTTAGGTACTGCCAATGCCCAGGAAGTTGTGGTGACGGACAGTACGGCAATAAACGACAGGGTAGAAGTAGAAAAAGATACCGTTAAACCTTTCGAAAAATTCAAGGTAGACGGCGTGGCTGCCGTGATAGGGGATTTTGTTGTTTTGGAAAGCGATATTGATAAAATGTACATTGAGCTGCAAAGCCAGGGAGTATCTGTAAAAGATGTGACCAACTGCAATCTTGCCGGGAGGCTTATGGAAAATAAGCTGTATGCCCACCACGCCATCCAGGACAGTATTGTGGTTTCTGATGCCGAGGTGAACGCGCAGGTAGACCAGCAGTTGGCTTATATGACCCAGCAGGTGGGATCTATGGAAAAGGTTTTGGAATTCTATAAAAAGGATAATGAAGCTGAATTCAGAGCAGAGCTTTTTGAGATCAACAGGCAAAACAAGCTGGCTTCAGAAATGCAGCGTAAGATTGTGGATGCTGTTGAGATCACTCCGGAAGAAGTGCGGGAATTTTTCCAAAGTATTCCTGAAGATGAGCGTCCGGTTTTTGGGGATGAGGTAGAGATCGCCCAGATCGTGGTAAAGCCTGAAATTCCGGAGAGCGAAAAGCAGAAGATCATCAACCGCCTGAAGGAAATGAGAGAAGATATTGTGGAGAATGGCGCGAGCTTTAATACCAAGGCGGTTTTGTACTCCCAGGATCCCGGTTCAAAATCATCGGGAGGAAAGATCTCCCTTTCCCGAAAAGATCCTTTTGTAAAAGAATTCAAGGATGTGGCTTTCAGTCTGCAGGAGGGAGAGGTGAGTCAGCCTTTCGAAACCATGTTCGGGTACCATATATTGACTGTGGATAAGATTCGTGGGCAACAGGTAGATGTAAGGCATATTTTGTTGATCCCCGATGTGACCGAGGCTACCAAAGATGCCGCTTATGAAGAGATCAAGCAGGTGCGGGAGAAGATCCTTGCCAAGGAGATTGAATTCGCTGCAGCGGCCAAAGAAGTTTCAGATGAAGAGGAGACCAGAGAAAGTGGGGGCCAGTTGGTGAACCCGACTACCGGAGATACCCGTTTTGAACTTACCAAGATCGATCCTTTGTTATACGAGCAGGTAGCTAACCTGAAGGAAGGTGAAGTTTCACCTGTACTTACAGATCAGGATCAGACCGGAAGACCTTTTTACAAGATCATCACCGTGACCGATCGTTATGAGGAGCACGAAGCAGATTACGCCAGAGACTATAACAAGATCAAGGATCTTGCCCTGCGCGACAAGCAGCTGAAGGCTATAGAAGAGTGGCAGAAGGAGAAGATCATGGACACTTATATTAAGGTGAACGGCGAATACAGGGAGTGCGACTATAGCAGCAACTGGTTGAAGAAATAAATAAAAAATGTCAGACGTAGAAGCAGTAAAGAATCTGGTGAACCGGCACCAACAACTCAGGCGCGAGATCGCCAAAAGAATTGTTGGGCAGCAGGAGGTTGTTGACCAGATCCTTTTATCTGTCTTCTCGGGTGGACATTCGCTTTTAATTGGCGTGCCGGGCCTGGCAAAAACCCTTATGGTGAATACCATCGCCCAGGCACTTGGCTTGAACTTCAAAAGAATTCAGTTTACGCCAGACCTTATGCCGAGTGACATTCTTGGGTCTGAGATCCTGGATGAGAACCGGCAGTTTAAATTCATTAAAGGCCCCGTTTTTGGAAACATCATCCTTGCCGACGAGATCAACCGGACACCTCCCAAAACCCAGGCTGCTTTGCTTGAAGCCATGCAGGAGAGGGCCGTGACCGTTGCCGGCCAACATTACAAGCTTAACCTCCCTTATTTTGTGCTGGCTACTCAAAACCCGATCGAGCAGGAGGGAACTTATCCTTTGCCCGAAGCGCAGCTGGATCGTTTCATGTTTGCCATCAAACTCGACTATCCCAGTTTTAAAGAAGAGATAGAAGTGGTGAAGAGTACCACCTCCGATGAAGAAGTGACCATAGAACCGCTTTTTACCGCCAAAGAGATCGTAGAATTTCAACATCTTATAAGACGCATTCCCGTGGCAGATAATGTCGTGGAGTACGCGGTTGACCTGGTGAGTAAAACCAGGCCTGCGGGAGACAAGGCAACAGAGCTGGTGAAGGAATTCGTGGATTGGGGAGCAGGACCAAGAGCTTCACAGAACCTGGTACTGGCAGCAAAAGCCAATGCAGCCGTAAATGGCAAATTTTCTCCCGATATTGAAGATGTTCAGGCGGTTGCTCTGGGAATTCTACGGCACCGGGTTATCAAGAATTATAAAGCTGAGGCCGAAGGAATTTCCGAAGAAAAGATCATAAAAAGCTTATTTTAAAAGCTTTTACTATATTTACTTCATGACAGGTTTCCTGATAAAATATCGGATAGCGGTAATTATCCTGTTCTATCTGTTTCAATTTACCTGGATGTCTTCCAAAAGCAGCCTTCTGGAGCTAGAAGAAATGGGGCTCCTGGCCTGGATAAGTCTTTTGTTCCTGCTTTTCTTCTGGCTGTTCCTTCTTCTTGATATGATAAGGACCGAGATCTATAACAAAACTTTTTGGTTGTTCTCCATGCTAATTTTTCCCTGGCTTGCGCCGGCAGTATATCTTTTTCAGCGGAAAAAATTAAATCACCTGCAGACTTCGGTCTTTAACCGCAAAAGAAAATAAATCGAGAATTATCAAATTCTCATTCTCAACCTGTTTTTGTGTATTGTAGTCAATTTTCATTGATATTTATTTGCAATTAGTAAATAATATGCATTTAAACTTCAATTTTGGTTATAATTTTTAATATCGCACGATAATTAGTAATTTTGCAGGACTTTCAGAATAATAAAATTTCTAGACTATGGCTTACGATATTGATATGATCAAGAAGGTTTACAGCCAAATGGCCGAACGTGTGAATGCAGCGCGGGAAGCGACCGGAAAACCTTTGACCCTTTCAGAAAAGATCCTTTATTCCCACCTGTGGGATGGTAACCCTACAAAAGGTTTTACCAGAGGGAAAGACTATGTTGAATTTTCTCCGGACAGGATCGCCTGCCAGGATGCCACCGCGCAAATGGCTTTGTTGCAGTTTATGCAAGCGGGGAAGAAAAATGTTGCAGTTCCCACAACCGTGCACTGTGACCACCTTATCCAGGCAAAATTGGGAGCGCAATTCGACCTCCCAAGTGCAAAGAAATCAAGTGATGAGGTTTTTGACTTTTTAGAGTCTGTTTCCAATAAATACGGAATTGGTTTCTGGAAGCCGGGTGCGGGTATTATTCACCAGGTTGTGTTGGAAAACTATGCATTTCCGGGAGGTATGATGATAGGTACAGATTCTCACACGGTTAATGCCGGAGGATTGGGAATGGTGGCCATTGGTGTTGGTGGTGCAGATGCCGTTGATGTAATGGCAGGAATGCCCTGGGAGCTTAAATTCCCTAAATTGATAGGAGTGAAGTTGACCGGAAAACTTTCGGGATGGACCGCTCCAAAAGATGTTATTTTAAAAGTTGCCGGCATCCTTACCGTAAAAGGAGGAACCGGGGCTATCATTGAATATTTCGGCGAAGGCGCGCAATCTATGTCGGCTACCGGTAAAGGTACCATTTGTAACATGGGAGCCGAGGTAGGAGCGACAACTTCCACCTTTGGGTATGACGAGTCTATGGCGCGTTACCTGCGTGCAACCAACCGTGCAGATGTGGCTGAGGCTGCCGATGCGGTGAAGGAGCACCTTACCGGAGACGATGAAGTTTACGCAAACCCGGAGCAGTATTTTGATGAGGTGATCGAGATCAACCTTTCTGAGCTCAAGCCACACCTCAATGGGCCCTTCACACCAGATCTTGCTACTCCTATTTCTGAAATGGGGAAAAAAGCAAGAGAGAACGACTGGCCTATCAATGTTGACTGGGGATTGATTGGTTCCTGTACCAACTCTTCTTATGAAGATCTTACCCGGGCAGCCTCTATTGCCAAGCAGGCGGTAGATAAAAAGTTAAAGGCAAAATCTGATTTTGGGATCAACCCAGGGTCGGAAACCATTCGTTATACTGCGGAAAGGGATGGGTTGCTGCAGATCTTTGAAGATCTTGACGCGACCATCTTTACCAATGCCTGTGGACCATGTATTGGACAATGGGACCGAAGCGACCGAAAAGGAGAGGAAAAGAACACTATCGTGCACTCTTTTAACCGAAACTTCTCGAAAAGGGCAGATGGGAACCCAAATACCCACGCTTTTGTAGGTTCCCCGGAAATGGTGGCTGCGATCGCAATTTCAGGCCGATTGGATTTTGATCCTACCAAAGATGAGTTGCTGAATGAAGACGGAGAGTATGTGAAGCTGGATGAGCCAACAGGTATTGAACTTCCTCCAAAAGGATTTGATGTGGAAGATCCCGGATACCTGGCACCAACCGAGGACGGAGCTTCTGTGGAGGTAAAGGTGAATCCTAATTCTGAAAGACTTCAGTTACTGGAGCCTTTCGAGCCATGGGATGGTAAGAACTTAATGGGAGCTAAACTTTTGATCAAAGCCTTCGGAAAATGTACTACAGACCACATTTCTATGGCCGGACCGT
>CAZNFK010000102.1:0-5313 GCA_964572365.1 uncultured Flavobacteriaceae bacterium
GTGGTACCACCCGTAGCCACTACCGCAAAAAGTCTTTTTCGATCTTTTTCTTCCAGTTCATCGATAGCACTTTGAAGCGCATGGCCACGCATGTTCTCATCGGGACAATCGATCATTACCACATCGGCATCCATCACTTTTGCCATAGCCTGTATGGAAGAGTGGGCCCCGTTTGAAGTGAGCAGTAAAGCTCTTACTCCAATATTCCCGGTGCTTTTCTTTCTCCAGGCTTCCCTGGCAGCAACCATTGCCGACAGGTTTGCGGCGGTACCCCCGCTGGTGAACACTCCAAAAGAATCTTTCGGAAGTCCGGTTAATGAAACCAGCCATTTCATGGCCTGGTTTTCGCAAAAAATCCCCCCGGCCCCTTCCATCCAGTAAGCCCCGTGAATACTTGAGGCCGAAGTAACAAGGTCAAACATGATGGCCGCACGCGTAGGTGCAGCGGGCACAAATGCCAGGTGTCTTGGGTGATCTATAGGCACGGTGGCTTTCACCAGGATATCCCTGAACATCTTAAAGGCTACTTCCCCACCAATTCCTTGCGGAGTCACGGTCTCCCCTATTAGCTCAAACAGCTCCTCTTCTTTTTTGGGAGCTCCAAGTTCAGGAGTCACATTCGAGATACGGTCAATGGTATATTTCATTACATCCAGTGTCATTTCCACCAGATCAATGTCTATTTTATGCATTTTATTCATAGAGAAAGAATATCAAATTTTAAATCGAGAGGTTTCAGATTTTTGATGAGCAGCGGGATCAGGTTTTCCCCATACTCCAGGTAGAATTCAGAAAAATTCTTGTGCCGCTCCTGTAAGCCTTTATTGGGAAAAAGCTCATTTTGCAAGGCAGCGATCCTGCTCACCTCATCCTCCAGTTTTCTCTTTTGAGCCTTTAGCAACCTTTTTTCAAGGTTATCGAGCCCCTTCAGCTGTTTTACTTCCTGGGCTTTGACAGCGCCAAGAAAAGACTTATCTGTTTTTTCGGCAAGCTGGTACATCTGCTGAAATTGAGCCACCAAATGCTCTTTTTGAGGGGAAAGGTCAATGTCAATATTGGAGATCTGCCTTACTTTCCTGTTGATCAACTCGTGGTTCTTGAGAAAGAGTTCAGGAATGGAAATGTTCAGCTTCTGCCTTTTTTGGTTCTGCTTTTCGGTCTGGATCAATACCGAATTCCGCAGCAAGAGTACAGGGAACGAAACTTTTTCCTGCTCAAAATAATCCTTCAGTTCAAACCAGTAAGCCAGCTCCCCGCCACCACCAATATAACAAAGATTGGGCAGTACGACTTCCTGGTAAAGAGGCCGCATGATCACGTTCGGACTAAACCTTTCGGGCTCCCGCTCCAGCAGCTTCAGTATTTCCTCCTTGCTCCAGGAAATATCCTGTTCGTGAACAAAATAGCGTCCATCTTTCTCAATAATGCGTTCCCGAAGCCCTTTTTCCAGGAAAAACAAATTGATCTCCCGCGGATTCACCTGCACGGAATATCCTTCTTTATCCAATAAATTCGCTTTTTTTGAAGCAGCTTCAAATGAGGTTTTTTCGAGCAACTCCTTCTTCATGTGCGGCACAAAGAGCTTTTTTAGTTCAGTAGAATTGCCATCCAGGATCACCAGTCCGTACTCCCCGAAAAGTTCATTGGCGAGATAGCGGGTGGCAGCTGCCAGATTGTTATGCTCCAGGTAAGCTTTTTCAAACCATTGTTTTAACTGTTGCGCATTACGGGTGTCACCTATTTCGGCTGAAAAAAGATCAAATACATCTTTAAGTCCGGTGGTAGGAAGTTCTCCCACTGCTCCTCCCTCCTCTTCTACAGTCGGAAGATTCCATTGAAATTTCTTGCCGTGAAGGTTAAAAAAATTGATCTCCTCAAAGTCATGATCTTCGGTCGCCATCCAGTAGACCGGCACAAAATTACGGTCGGGGTATTTTTCCTTTAATTCTGAAGCCAGATTAATGGCTGAAACTATCTTGTACAGAAAATACAGCGGCCCGGTAAATAAGTTCAGTTGATGGCCAGTAGTGACTGTAAAAGTTGTGTCTTCGCCTAATATTTCTATGTTTTTCTGGGTAGCCTCGGAAGCAGAAATGTTTTCGTATTGCTTTTTTAAAACAGAAAGAAGGGTTTTTCTATTTTCTTTGCTATACGACGCTGACTTTTCCTCCAGTTGCTGACCGAAATTTTCAATCTCCGGGAATCGATTATAAAAAGGTTTCAGAGTTTCCTTTTTAGCCAGGTAATCTATAATGAGAGGTGAAAAATAATTGGTGTCTGAATAGGAAATGGAGTCAGTTGACATAGAATTATTTTGAGAACGTAAAGATACCGATTATTATATTTTTTGAAGAGATTTTCAATTAATTCCCGCCCGTATGCTACCTTTACCTGCTTAATTCTGAATTTCAATAAGTTTATGAAAAGAACGGTCAGCTTTTTTACATTTTTTTTAGCCTGCGCAAGTAGCATTTTTGCGCAGCAGTCTCCGCAGGAGTTTTTAGGGTATGAAATCGGCACCCATTTCACAAGACATCATAAAATAGTAGATTATTTTGAACATGTCGCTGAGGCCTCGTCGCTCGTGGAGTATCATACCTACGGGGAAACTTATGAAGGCCGACCTCTTACTTATGCCGTTATCTCTTCGGAAGAGAACCTCAACAACCTTGAGACTATCAGAAAAAATCATCTTCAAAACGCCGGAGTAATTTCGGGAGCTTCGGGAAATTCAGATAAAGCCATTGTCTGGCTTAGCTACAATGTGCACGGGAATGAGGCTTCCAGTTCTGAAGCCGCCATGCTCACCCTTTATGAACTCATCACCACAAAAAAGGACTGGCTCAAAAATACGGTGATCATCATGGATCCTGTTGTAAACCCGGACGGAAGAGACCGTTACGTAAACTGGTACAAACAAGTAAAAGCCACACCTTATAATACGGCTCCTATTGCCGTGGAACACATGGAACCCTGGCCGGGAGGGCGACCCAATCATTATCTTTTTGACCTCAACCGTGACTGGGCATGGGCCACCCAAACAGAGACCCGCCAAAGACTGGAAGTATATAATCAATGGCTCCCTCACGTACATGTAGATTTCCACGAGCAGGGAATCGATGATCCTTACTATTTCGCTCCGGCGGCAGAACCTTTTCACGAGATCATCACTCCTTTTCAAAGACAGTTCCAGACCGAAATAGGTAAGAACCACGCCCGTTATTTTGACGAGCAGGGCTGGTTGTATTTTACCAAGGAACGTTTTGACCTGCTTTATCCAAGCTACGGAGACACCTACCCCACCTACATGGGCGCCATTGGAATGACCTACGAACAGGCAGGCCATGGTCGTGCGGGATTAGGAATAGAAACTTCTGAAGGTTATGTCCTCACCCTGGTTGACCGCGTAGCCCATCACCATACCGCAGGAATGTCAACTATTGAGATCGCATCAGGTAATGTGGACCGACTAAATTCGGAATTCAAAAAGTTCTATACCAACTCGAAGCCCGGTCATAAGAATTATGCTTTAAGAGGAGAGCCCTCCAAGATAATGGCGGTAAAAGACCTTCTTGACAGGCATGAGATCTCCTATGGAACTGCTAAAAAAGGAAAAGTGAGAGGCTTTGATTACACCAAAGGTAAAAACGCGGAATTCTCTTTAGATGAAAAAACGCTTATCATTCCAACAGATCAGCCGAAAGGGAAAATGGTGAAAGTGCTTTTTGAGCCATCAACAAAGCTGGTAGATTCTCTTACTTACGACATTACCGCCTGGAGCCTTCCCTATGCCTATGGATTGGAGGCTGTTGCCACCACTCAGGAAATTGCCAAAGGCGTTACTATCTCTGAAGATAACCTCATCAACACTGCAAACCCTTCAGGTGCGGGATATATCACCACCTGGAACGGCATGAAAGATGCCAGATTTCTTTCAGCTCTTTTAGAAGAAGGATTCAAAGTACGGTTTACAGAAAACGAGATCCAGACCGCCGAAAAGAAATTCCAACCTGGAAGTCTGGTGATCACTAAAAGTGATAACCGAAAAAAGGAAGAATTTGATTCAAGATTGATCGCGCTAGCCGATAAATTCGAACAACCACTCACTCCTGCTACCACAGGTTTTTCAGTTAACGGACCCGATCTGGGTTCCTCTCAGGTAAGGATCATCAATCCGCCGCGCATTGGAGTGGTTCGGGGCGAAGAGACTTCTTCCCTCAACTATGGAGAGATATGGTATTTCTTTGAACAGGAATTGAATTATCCTATCACTTCAATAGATAGTGAATACTTTTCTAACGTTGACCTTTCAAAGTTAGATGTTCTTGTGCTGCCTTCTGGACGATATTCTGATAGCCTGCAGGTAGGAAACCTGCAACGACTTTCTGACTGGGTAAAGAAAGGAGGAAAGATCATCGCGATGGGCAGTGCCCTGGAATTGTTTGCCGACAAGGAAGGTTTTGACCTTAAGAAGAACAAGGAAGTTAAAAAGGACACCCTACAAAAAGGAAACCTTATTCCTTATGACCAAAGAGAGCGTGAAAGCATCAAAGAATTGATCACCGGGAGCATTGTAAAAACGAAAGTTGACAACACCCACCCTATGGCATTCGGCTATAGTGACACCTACCTTAGCCTCAAGCTGAGCAGTGACAGCTACTCCTATCTAAATGACGGTTATAATATCGCTTATCTTGGGGAAAAGCCCGAAATAGTGGCGGGATTTGCCGGGAGTGAGGCAAAAAAGAAGATCAGCTCCTCCCTCGTATTCGGAGAACAACCTATGGGTGAAGGCAGCATCATTTATATGGTGGATAATCCGCTCTTCAGAGGGTTCTGGGAAAATGGGAAACTGTTCTTTACAAACGCCCTTTTCTTCGTGAACAACGACAACTATAGAATTGAGCTGACGCAGTAGATATTAAGAAAGACATATAAAAAAATAAAATAATTATAAATTAGAGGGAGTAACTTTTACTCCCTCTTTATTAATAAAGCCATGATATTAAACATCGTCCTTTTATTTATCGGTTTTGCAGCACTTATTTACGGAGCCACTAAACTCGTTGATGCGGCCTCAAGCCTGGCGGCAAAAATGGGAGTTCCCAGTATTGTGATTGGTCTTACAATCGTTGCTTTTGGCACCTCTGCCCCAGAGCTGGTCGTGAATGTTTTTGCGGCTGTTTCGGGAAGCACGCAAATGGTTTTGGGTAACGTGTTGGGAAGTAATATTTTCAACGTGCTGGCAATACTTGGGATTTCCTCTATCATCTATCCTCTTACCGTAAAAACCAACACCACCTGGATCGAGAT
>CAZNFK010000102.1:5413-7958 GCA_964572365.1 uncultured Flavobacteriaceae bacterium
TCTATTGGAACATCTTTACCTGAATTGGCTACTTCTATCATCGCGGTGAGAAAAAGGAACGTCGACATCGCCATAGGGAATGTCGTGGGTTCCAACATCTTCAATATCTTCCTCATCCTCGGGGTTTCGGGAACCGTGATGCCATTGACCATTGATGAAAATGCATTTTTCGATATTACGGTGAACATTGTTGCCGGCTTGCTTTTGTTCCTGTTTGTGTTTACGGGAAAAGGAAGGCAGCTTGACCGTTGGGAAGGAGTGGTAATGCTGGGTTCTTATATCGCCTATCTAACCTACCTTCTTGTATGATAGAAACCTACTGAAAATATTCATTAATAAAAGTCGTAAAACCTATTATACGTCATCCTGAATTTATTTAAGGATCTAAGCTATTTGAAAATCAATTTCAATTAGCAGCTGAAACTTCCGAAGCGTCGGGACAGCTTGACGAAATTTTAGTCAACTTAATAGTCTAAAAAAAGCCCGGCAGTGCCGGGCTTTTTCTATTCTTAAAGGCTAAAAACCTGTATCTCTTTAAAAGGGGATATTTCCACCTGTTCCATCTTTTGACGGTAAGGAGGCCATTCCTCCTTGTAGAAGGTATTCACCTTTTCAAGGGCTGCCTTCAGTTCTTCTTCTGCCTGGGAGATCAATTGTTCCTCGGTCCCGGTAAGGCCTGTAGGGCGACTGCCCACATATCCGCCGGCCAGTCTCAATCGGTTCACCACGTTCATTTCACGGCTGCGAACAATTCCCTGCCTATCATCTTCCTCGCCAAGGAAAAGAGCTATCTTTTCGTCTATCTTTTTGATGATCTCTTTGGAAGCTTCAATCTCCTCCTTGAATTTCTCCTTGTCCTCTTTCTTTAGTTTTGACTGGAACTCTTCAGCGGTGTTCTTGCTTTCCACCAATTGCTTCACAGCATCGGCAGTGAGCTGCATCTTGTTCTCTAATTCTTTCTCTGCTGCATAGATCTCTTCAATATCTGCTTGGGATAGATCCAGCCTCGGGTCACTTTTTACGGTTATGTCGGCAGTAGATTCCAATCCAGCATATTCCACAACCAGTTTATAAGTTCCCGGTTTCACCGTGACACCTCCCGGTTCATCCTTTCTTTCACTGATCTTTCTGGAAGGCCTGTCTGCACCTTTTTCATTCAGGTACCAGCGAATAGTATGTATTCCTGTTGAATCAGGGGCTTTTTCTTTCAGAGTCCTGATCAATCTTTCCCCGTCATAGACCTTCAGGGTAACAGAATCTTTTTTGGCTTTATTTTCCTTCTTTTCGGAATCATCTTCTTCTTTGTCCTTTTCTTCGGAAGCTTCTTTGCTTTCCTTTTTTTCGGGCTTAAAGAAGTAACGGATCCCTGCTCCCCTGCTTCGGTTTTCACCGTTAAAGGTAGCATCTGCACCAAAACGTGAACCTGTAGGCTGCTGAATGGCCGCCAAATATTCTGTAGATGGAGGTACCACATGCAGCACAGCCTCAGCATCTGCATTCATTCTCTGTCTTACGCCATTGTTCCTGGCCAGCTCTCTTAAAGGACTAATGTCATCCAGTATCCAGAACGAGCGCCCGAAAGTACCTATTACCAGATCATCTTCCCGTGGATGGATCACCAGATCCTTTACAGGAACCGTTGGAAAGCCGTTGGTGTACTTCTCCCAATTCTTCCCGGCATCAAGGGTTACATAAAGACCATCATCTGTTCCCATGAACATGAGATTAGGTTCTTTAGAATCTTCAATGATGGCAAGAGAATAGCTTAAAGCATCCTCCTCGTCTGCTATCCTTTCCCAGCTCTTTCCATAGTTCTTTGTTCTGTAGACGTATGGTTTGTAATCAAATCTTCTGTAGTTGTTGGCTACAAGCAAAGCTTCTCCTTTGTTCTTTGCAGAAGCTTTAATCTGGGCTATCCAACTGCCTTCCGGCAGACCTTTCAGGTTTTTGGAAACATCGTTCCAGTTCTCTCCTCCGTCACGGGTATAGAAAACTTTTCCGTCGTCAGATCCTGTCCACAGCATTCCGTTTTCAACGGGGCTAGGCTCGATCACCAGGATAGTGGTATGGTTCTCTGCACCGGTAGCATCTATAGTTAAACCCCCACTGTCCATTTGTTTCTGCTTTTCAGGATCGTTGGTGGTAAGGTCTGGCGAAATTACTTCCCAGGTCAGTCCTTCATCGGTAGACTTGTGAACGTACTGACTTCCGAAGTAAATGGTGTTATTATCAAAAGGATCGATGTTGATGGCAGAGTTCCAGTTGAACCTCAACTCCACCTCAGGATCGGGATGCGTAGGCCGTACCAGATAATTATTTCCTGTTTTCCAGTCATAGCGACTCACATACCCCTGCTGGCTCATGGTCCATCCGTACTGGCTGTTCTCAGGATCGGGCACCACATCGAACCCGTCTCCAAAAGAGATCTCCTGCCAGTAAGCATTCCTTATCCCCTGATCTTTTAAAACATAGGCCGGTCCTCTCCAACTCCCGTTATCCTGCATTCCCCCATACACATTATAAGGAAATTCATTATCGACTGCCA
>CAZNFK010000103.1:0-7884 GCA_964572365.1 uncultured Flavobacteriaceae bacterium
GTCATTGTATATTGTATTTTGTATAATGTATATTGTCTTTTTTAGTAGTTTACAACGTAGATTGTAGTTTGATGATCATGTTCTGAATATGATGAATTTCGTTTTCCAACCCTGTAAATTCATTGTCGGAAATGAACTCAAGATTTTTGCAAATGATTAACTGAGTCTCATACTCAAACGCTGAGCCTAAAGCGACTCCCAGAAAGTTAGCAAAGTCTTTATTAGTTTTTCGCCCACAACCTTCAGCAATGTTGGAAGGAATGGATACGGCAGATCTTCTTAATTGCGAAGTGAGACCATTCCTCTTTAGGAAAAACCCCACTTTGGCGATAAGTTTCCGTAACGAGATCTATTGCTTTTTGCCAAACCTTCAATTCTTTAAAATAATTCATATCCTTTTATTTTTACAGTATACAATCTACATTATACACTATACGATTAATTCCTAAGCGGTTTCCCCTTCTTCAACATATGCTCTAACCTTTCCAGGGTTTTTCTTTCTCCGGTAAGGGATAGGAAGGCTTCTCTTTCCAGGTCGAGCAGGTACTGTTCACTAACGTATGAGTTCTCCGAAAGATCTCCCCCGGCCATTACGTAAGCCAGTTTGTTGGCGATCTTTTTGTCGTGTTCAGAAATGTATTTTCCTGCAAGCATTTGGTCTGTTCCCACGTAGAAAGCACCCAGGGCCTGTTTTCCCAGTACTTTAATATCGGTTCTGTGGATGGGTTTGGTATACCCATTTTCGGCCATCAATAAAGCGTGCTTCTTGGCAATGGCTAATTGCCTGTCAGGGTTCACCACCACGATATCTTTTCCTTTCTGAAGGATGTTCGTGTCAAAAGCTTCGTAGGCTGAGGTGGATACTTTAGCCATACCTATTGTTAGGAAATGCTCACGAAGACGATTCAGTTCCACATCGTCTTTTTGGAAAGTGTCTGATGCTCTTACGGTCATTTCCTTAGATCCCCCACCACCGGGAATTACTCCGACACCAAATTCGACTAATCCGATATAGGTTTCGGCAGCGGCTACCACTTTATCGGCATGTAGTGAAAGTTCACAACCTCCACCCAATGTCATTGCATGAGGAGCTGCCACGGTTGGAATAGAAGAGTAGCGCATTCTCATCATGGTGTCCTGGAAATATTTAACCGCCATATTGAGCTCGTCATATTCCTGCTCTACAGCCATCATAAAGATCATCCCGATATTGGCTCCAACCGAGAAATTCTTTCCATTGTTGGCTACAACCAATCCCTGATACTCTTTTTCGGCCAGGTCAATGGCTTTATTGAGCCCGTCAAGAACATCACCGCCAATGGTGTTCATTTTGCTGCGGAATTCAACGTTGAGGATCCCGTCACCAAGATCTTCCACGACTACGCCGCTGTTCTTGAACACTTCCTTACTTTCCCGTATGTTATCCAGGATAATGAATGTGTCCTGTCCGGGTATTTTCTTATACTCTTTCTTCGGAATGTCATAGTACCAGGTGTTTCCTTCCTTGACGGTATAGAAGCTTTTATTTTCTTTTTCCAGCATCTCATTTACCCAGGCCGCAGGTTCCTTTCCTTCGGCTTTCATCATCTCGATTCCTTTCTCCACACCAATGGCATCCCAAATCTGGAAGGGGCCGTGCTCCCATCCAAATCCTGCTTTCATGGCATCATCTATCTTGTACAGCTCGTCTGTGATCTCAGGAATTCTGTTCGAAACATAAGCGAAAAGAGCTGCGAAATTCTTCCGGTAAAATTCTCCTGCTTTGTCTTTTCCGCCTATCAATACTTTGAAACGGTCTTCAACCTTATCAATGGTCTTGGTAAGTTCAAGAGTGGCGAAAGATGCCTTTTTCTGGTCACGGTATTCCAGCGTATTCAGATCAAGGGATTTGATCTGGCTCGAACCATCGTCAGATTTGATCTTTTTATAAAAACCCTGTCCGCTTTTACTTCCAAACCACTCATTTTCTACCATGGTATTGATGTAGTCGGGCATGGCGAAAAGGTCATGGGCCTCATCTGTAGGCACACCTTTATGAAGACCGTTTGCCACATGTACAAGCGTGTCGAGACCAACCACATCTACCGTTCGAAAGGTGGCAGATTTCTGTCTTCCAATCACAGGGCCGGTAAGTTTGTCAACTTCTTCAATGGTCATGTCCAGTTCCTTTACCATATGGAAAAGGCTCATGATACTGAAGATCCCCACCCGGTTTCCAATAAACGCCGGAGTGTCTTTTGCGACTACCGATTTCTTTCCGAGGAATTTCTCTCCATATTCGTTGAGGAACTTTAAAACCTCTTCGGAAGTTTCAGGCCCCGGAATGATCTCGAATAACCTTAGATATCGCGGAGGATTGAAAAAGTGGGTTCCGCAGAAATGTTTTTTGAAATCCTCACTTCGGCCTTCGCTCATCTGCTGAATAGGAATTCCGGAGGTGTTGGAAGTTATAAGGGTTCCTTTTTTTCTATGTTTTTCGAGGTTGTCAAAAACCTGTTTTTTGATATCCAGTCTCTCCACAACCACCTCAATGATCCAATCTGCTTCAGAAACTTTGGAGATGTCATCCTCCAGGTTTCCGGTCTTTATGCGTTTGGCAAAATCCTGGTGATAAATAGGAGAGGGCTTTGATTTAAGGGCAGTCTGAAGGGAGTCATTGACGATCCTGTTTCTTACGGCCTTATCTTCTAAGGTAAGTCCTTTCTTTTTCTCCTTTTCTGATAATTCTCTGGGTACAATGTCGAGCAGCAATACCTCCACCCCAATATTGGCGAAATGGCAGGCAATCCCGCTTCCCATAATTCCGGAGCCGATTACTGCAACTTTGTTAATTCTTCGTTTCATGTTGTTTGGTCATTTTTAATGATCGCAGATTGGATCTTTATTTTACTGATTGTATATTTTTTTGGAAGCAATGAGGTCCATGATCTTATAGGCTACCTCGTTGAACTTCTCCAGGTCTTCTTCCGGGATTTCTTTTTTTACAGCCTCGTCAAAGGTGAGTACTACTTTCTTGGAGTAGTCCCTCATTTCCTTTCCAAAATCTGTAAGGTGAATGAGCACACTGCGTCCGTCAATAGGGTTCTTTTTGCGAACAATGAGACCTTTTTCTTCCATGGTCTTCAAAGTGCGGGAAAGACTCGTGGCTTCCATTCCCATTTTAGGTCCAAGAGAGGTAGAGGGGGTTCCTTTTTCGGGATCTATGCTTAGCAGGGCAAAACCCGTGGCCATCGTACTTCCTTCTTTCCCGGCCTCCTCATTATACATTTTTGCAATCGAGATCCAGGTGGCCCGGAGCACATAATCAATGGTCTTTTCTTTCATACGATCTCAAAGTTAAAAAATTATATTATGCACGCATAATAAATATATAAAATTTTTCAACTTTTCGGGTTCTCTTATAAATTTATGAGATTTATGTGTGCGAAGGAATAGGTAATGTGGGAGTTTAACAGAGAATTATATAAAAAGCAGAATAAGGTCCTGATCTCCGTTTTTTAAGATTCCTTTCCGCTAAAAATTAGAGCCTCAATCCACATCCGGATTTTAGTATCTTTGCTTTTCCAAAAACTGAATTTTTTATGCTCGATTATCCTTTGAAATTTGTTCCTATTCTAAAAGAAAAGATATGGGGAGGAAATAAATTGAAGGAGGTGTTGCATAAAACTTCAGGTAAGGGTAAACTTGGGGAGAGCTGGGAGATATCTGGTGTAGAGGGCGATATTTCTATTGTTGCTAACGGATTTTTAAGAGGACGGTCTTTAGAATCTGTTCAAAAGGAGTTTAAGGGAAGGTTTCTCGGGGAAACTCTTTATTCGGTTTTCAACGAAAAATTTCCGTTGCTCATCAAGTTTATCGATGCCCACACCGAACTTTCGGTTCAGTTACATCCAGATGACCAATTGGCCCTGCAGCGTCATGATTCCTTCGGAAAGACCGAAATGTGGTACATTCTTCAGGCCGATGAAGGGGCTGAGATCAATGTTGGCTTCCAACCAAACATCGGCAGGGAGGAATACCTTCAGTATCTAAATTCCGGAAAGATCACCGGAATCCTCAATTTCGAAAAAGTGAAAAAAGGAGATGCTTTTTTCATAAAACCCGGTACCGTGCACGCTATTGGTGCCGGAGTGCTTCTGGCAGAGATCCAGCAAACTTCGGATATCACCTACCGGATCTTTGACTGGAACCGAAAAGATGAACATGGCCGGGAGCGGGAGCTTCATACCGACTGGGCGCTCGATGCGATCGATTTCGAGGGAAAAGAGGATTTTAGAAGAAACTATTCCCGAACTTTAAACTCTTCCAACAAGATTGCGGAATGTGAGTATTTCACCACGAATTTCCTTCCGGTTACAGGGGTGCTTAAAAAGGACTATTCTGATCTGGATTCTTTTGTGATCTATATGTGTGTAAGCGGAAGGGCAAGCGTCGCTGTAAATTCTAATTCCGAAGTCATTCAACAGGGTGAAACCATTTTAATAGCGGCCGAAAATCAAGAAGTCCAGATCTCTTCTGAAGGAGCCGAACTTCTTGAAGTTTACATCTCTTAGACTATCCCTTCAGGATCGCATCGATCTTTTTAATTTCCTCTTCTGAAAAGTCAAGTTTATACAGGGCCTGGATATTGTCTTCGAGTTGTGAGACCCGGCTTACTCCGGCGAGAATAGAAGTTACCCTCTCATCCTTCAGCAGCCAGGCAATGGACATTTGAGCGAGGCTCTGACCTCTTTCTTTTGCAAGGTCACTAAGTTTTTGAATTTTTATCAATAGCTCGTCCGTGATCAGCGACCGGTCGAGGTAACCACCTTCAATAGCCGCCCGGGAATCTGCAGGGATGCCGTTGAGGTATTTATTAGTGAGCAAGCCCTGGGCGAGCGGGGAAAAGGCAATGCTTCCAATTCCCTTTTTCTCCAGGGTGTCCAAAAGGTCGTTTTCCACCCATCTTTCCAGCATGCTGTACCTGGGCTGGTGAATGAGAAGCGGAGTGCCCATTTCTTTCAGAATTTTTTCGGCTTTTTCGGTTTCTTCAGCAGAATACTGGGAAATTCCCACGTAAAGCGCTTTTCCCTGTCTCACGATGTGGTCCAGTGCGCCCATGGTCTCTTCCAGGGGAGTATCGGGATCGGGCCGGTGGTGATAGAAAATATCTACATAGTCCAGTCCCATTCTTTTAAGGGATTGATCAAGACTGGCGATCAAATATTTCCTTGAGCCGAAATTTCCATAAGGTCCCGGCCACATGTCCCATCCGGCTTTTGTAGAAATTATGAGCTCATCACGATAACCTTTAAAATCTTCTTTTAAGATCTTTCCGAAGTTCTTTTCTGCGGAACCATAGGGCGGTCCGTAATTATTAGCCAGGTCAAAGTGGGTTATGCCGTTATCGAATGCGGTTCTTAAAATTTTGCGGGCGTTATCAAAATCATCTTTGTCGCCGAAGTTATGCCATAAACCTAAGGAAAGCATTGGGAGAAGGATTCCGCTCCTTCCGCAGCGGCGGTATTTCATTCGTTTATAACGATCTGGTGAAGGGGTGTAGATTGTCATTTTTTGAAATTATGCGTAAAAAAATATCCGGAAGATGTTCCGGATATTTTAAAGTGTTCTATCTCTCGTAAATATTGTCGTAGAGGTTCTGGTATAATTTGATAATATTCCTTCTTTTCAATTTCATGGTAGGAGTGAGGTGGTCTCCCTCAATGCTCCAGACATCGGGAGTGAGTTCAAACTTCTTGACTTTTTCCCAGCTTCCGAATTTCTGGTTGTAAAAATCAACTTCCTCCTGTATACGGGCGATCACTTCAGGATTGGAGATTAGTTCTTCATTGCTTTCTCCAACCTCTATGTGCTTACGGTGAGCCCACTCTCTTAAAAATTCAAAATTCGGCTGAATGAAAGCGGCAGGCATCTTTTCGCCTTCCCCTATCACCATGATCTCGTCAATGAAACGGGATTGCTTCATCTGGTTTTCAATAAGCTGCGGAGCAACATATTTTCCGCCGGAAGTTTTGAACATTTCCTTTTTACGGTCTGTGATCTTCAGGAAGCCGTCTTTATCCAGTTCTCCTATATCCCCGGTATGGAAATAACCTTCACTGTTAATAGCTTCGGCTGTTTTTTCCTTGTCTTTATAATAGCCTTTCATGACATTTGGTCCCTTGCACAGGATCTCACCATCTTCGGCTATTTTCACGTCTACATCCTTGAGTACTTTTCCAACTGTACCAATTCTAAATCCGTGATTTCTTTGATCATTTACAGATATTACCGGAGAAGTTTCGGTCAACCCATACCCTTCCATCACCGGGATGCCTGCAGCGGCGAAAACCCTGGCGAGTCTAGGTTGTAATGCCGCACTTCCAGAAACGATCAATTCAATATTACCTCCCAGGCCTTCTTTCCATTTGGAAAAAATCAACTTTCGGGCAATACTGAGTTTGGTTTCATACCACCAGCCATTGGCTCCGTATGGCTCATATTCCAGCCCGAGCTCTACGGCCCAGAAGAAAAGTTTTTGCTTGATCCCACCTACTGTTGAACCTTTGGCGATGATCTTATCGTATACTTTTTCCAGCAATCGCGGCACCGCCGAGATCACATGTGGTTTTACCTCTTTCAGGTTGTCACTGATCTTTTCAATAGACTCTGCAAAATGAATGGAAACGCTATAATACTGGTACAGATACAGGATCATCCTCTCAAAAATATGACAGACCGGTAAGAAACTGAGGGCGACATAAGTTCCGAAATCAAAGGGTACTCTTTCTGAACTCAGTAGAACATCGCTGACAATATTTTTATGTGTCAACATCACGCCTTTAGGTCTTCCCGTTGTTCCCGAAGTATAGATGAGAGTGGCAAGATCATCTTCCCGTACGGCATCCTTCCTGGCTTCCACCTCTTCCTGGTTGGAGGTGTCTTCACCCATTTTAAGTATTTCATTCCAGTTGTCGGAGCCGGGGATCTCATCGAAAGAATATACTCCCTTTAGAGAAGTATTGCCTCTTACCAGGTTCAGCTTATCCAGGATCTCCTTGTCTGAAACAAAACAGTAAATAGATTCACTGTGATTGATCACGTATTCATAATCTTCTTCAGAAACCGTTGGATAAATAGGAACGTTTTGCGCTCCGACCTGTAAAATTCCTATATCCAGTACATTCCATTCGGTTCTGTTGGTCGTGGAGATCACGGCTATTTTATCGTTTGGCTGAATTCCCAGGCGAAGTAACCCGCGGCTTACCTGATTGGCCTTGTCAACATATTCTTGGGAAGAAAGGGCTTCCCATTTACCGTTTCGTTTTGTTACCAACGATTTCTCCAGGGGGGCATTTTCCAGCTGAAAGTAGGGAAAATCAAAAAGTCTTTTTATTTGGGTCATTTACTAATTTGTTAATATCAACCCTGCAAAATAGGAAAAGGAGCAGCGATTTCAAATTGTATTTTTAAAATAATAAAATTAAAGGCATTTTTTTAATAAATCCAAGCCTTCTTTTGCAATTTCTTCCTTCATTAAAAAATTTGGGAGGAACAGGAGGGACGATCCTTCAGTGTTTATTAATAAACCGGCCTTCAGAGCTTTATCTTTTAATTCGGAAGCATAATTTTCATCGTGCAGGTCAATTCCGATCGCCAAACCTTTTATTCGCAAATCAGGTTTCTTTCTAAAATTCATTTCTGAAATCTCTTTTTTGAAAAAGGAACTTAGCTGCTGAATATTTCCGAAGATATCATCGTTATTGTCCTGAAGGTAACGAATCGTGGCAATAGAAGCATCCACACTCAGCGGGTGCCAGCCATAGGAAGAATACAATCCTATCTCACCCTCCACTTTTGAAGCTATTTCCTGAGTTGTGATAACGGCGCCCATTCCGGCATGTC
>CAZNFK010000104.1:0-7654 GCA_964572365.1 uncultured Flavobacteriaceae bacterium
AGACTTAGGATCTAGTGCCTCACGGTGTGAAGGTTCGAGTCCTTTCGCCCGCACAGAAAGCCTCTCAGAAATGAGAGGCTTTTTTTGTTAAGGTAATTGGGAAAAACGACAAGTGAAAAGATGAACATATTACACGCCTCTCAATTTCGAGAGGCGTTTTCATTTCTGGTTATTTTTCAAGTCCACTGAAAATCACTTCCATATAGCAAGGAAAACAATGAATTCTTCTTAAAATAGTTCCCTTCCTGATTTTTTTGAAGGGGTTGAGCTTTTCACTCTTTATACATCAGGCACATGAAATCGTGATATTGTGGCTGTGCGCACTATTTGTTGTGGATACCTTGGTGATAGATTGCGCCGGATTATTTCTCAACGCTTGAAAATCACTAGCTTCCAGGGTAACCTGATGGATATGATCTGCTGACTGACTAAGATCATAGGTTTTGGTTGCGCCAGCCGAAACATCTTCTTTAGAGACGGATAAACTGTGGGTGTGATTTTGTGCTGAACTTACTGAGGTGCTGGTGCCGTTCTCTACACAGTTCTTCGCTGTGGGTGTGGGATCTGGATCCGGATCTGGTGTTGAGTTTCCATTGTCGTCTGATCCTGAGCAACTAAGCATAGCAACGGCGGGGATACCTAAAATTATTCCCATCGTTGTTTTTTGAATGAAGGTTTTCCTGTCCATAATGCCAAATTTTAAAATTAATACTCCTTACATCATCATGCCTTTTGTGGTGAAGGTCAAGAAAAATGGGACTTGTGGCTGAGGAGGACTGGGCTTTAATAAACAATGTTTATGATTAAATAAACATAAAAAATTAAAACTTCATTAAAATTACAAAAATATATTTTCATCATTACAATTTTAACAATGATTCCGGATTATTCGCACAAGTACATCAATCCAGGTTAATTGTTATCAAAAATTGATACGAAAATAAGATTCTGTGAACCACAGAGTTGAGGATTTGAGCCTGAAATCATGTTAAACTTGTAAGTATCTGTCTACAAAGCATTTATACTAACCTCAAATATTGGTAATTTTAAGAAGCCTCCTATAGAATAGTTTAATCTTTAAAATTTCTGTGCTATGAAAAATTTAAAAATTTTACTTCGGGGAGGTTTCGAAAGAAATTGGCCTAAGCCCTTATATCTCTGTTTAATAACATTGATAATGGGTATGTCAGGATGTTCAGATGATGATGACAACACCCCTCCTCCTGTAGAGCCGACCCAGTCGATTGACCTTTTGCTAGTTGCAGAAAATATGGTGTCGCCAGTGGGTCTTGTGCCCTCACCTGATGATACCGGACGGCTGTTCGTCATAGACCAAATAGGTAAAGTTTGGATTATTGACGAATCCGGAACCTTACTTGAAGAGCCTTTTTTAGATGTGGGGCCGATGATGGTAACTTTGGATCCAGGTTATGATGAAAGAGGTTTATTGGGTCTTGCTTTCCATCCTGACTACAGCTCAAATGGCCGGCTATTTGTTTATTATA
The DNA here is from genome assembly GCA_964572365.1 of uncultured Flavobacteriaceae bacterium. GTDB lineage: Bacteria > Bacteroidota > Bacteroidia > Flavobacteriales > Flavobacteriaceae > Salinimicrobium. Next base: position 1,506 of record CAZNFK010000104.1, read on the forward strand.
CAGCTCCGCCAATTGCTGGAGGTCCCGAGGAAGGAGAAATGTGGGATAATACAAGCAGAATCTCGGAATTTACTGTGTCGGGCTCGAACCCAAACCAGGTTCAAGCAGGTTCAGAAAAAATAATTCTCGACATCAATCAACCACAATTCAACCACGAAGGGGGAACCATAGCTTTTGGTCCTGATGGTTACCTCTACATCTCTATTGGAGATGGAGGAGCAGCCGACGATGTAGGGCCAGGGCATGAAGAAGACTGGTATGAAGTCAATGCAGGAGGTAATGGACAGGAAATTGAAAATAACCTCTTAGGAAATATATTAAGAATAGATATCGATGGCGGCGATCGATATATTATCCCGGGAGACAATCCGTTCGTAGGTTCTGAAGGACTTGATGAAATTTATGCGTATGGCTTTAGAAACCCGTTCAGGTTTTCATTTGACATGGGAGGAGATCATCGTTTATTTGTGGGGGATGCCGGCCAAAACTTATGGGAGGAAATAAGTGTAGTGGAAAAGGGTGGAAATTATGGATGGAATGTTAAAGAAGGAACTCACTGCTTTGATACTTCCAATAATGAGAATGTTTTGGACTCTTGTCCTGATGTCGATGATCTTGGGAATCAGTTGATCGATCCCGTAATAGAGATGAACAATGCTAGTAATCCCCTTGGAGGCACTACTGTAACCATAATTGGCGGATACGTTTATAGAGGCAGCTCTATTCCTGAATTGAGTGGTCAATATTTGTTTGGTTCGTTTGCCCAAGACACAGAATTTAAGCCAACAGGGGAGGTATTCTTCGCTAATCCTTCCGGTGCAGGACTTTGGGACTTTGAAGAGTTGGAATTCAAGAGCACTTCAGGAGATTTAGGCTATTATTTAAAAGGTTTTGGACAGGACCTTGACGGGGAGATTTATCTAGCGGTATCCGGGACGTTAGGACCTTCTGGGAATACAGGTAGAATCTATAAGATAGTATTGGTTGATGATTAATGCTTGAAAGTGAAATAATTTTCAAGGGAAATTGGCCCGCACCAAAAGCCTCTCAGAAATGAAAGGCTTTTTTTTGTGCCTGAAAATGTCATTTTTACAGATAGATCGGTGACTCCCACCTCTGAAATAATTCAGTGATTTTTTTTAAAAGATTAAACTCCTTCCATTCCAAGAAGCAAAAAATACTTCTTAACTTTAGTGTAGAAAACAAGAATATGAACGATCAAAGATTAGCGGTCATACTTTTATCGGCAGTAGGCATGGCCACAACTTTTATGCCCTGGGTCAAAATTCCGATAATCGGATTTGAGATAGGAACACATTACGGCGGGTGGATCACCCTGGGATTGTTCCTTATAATGTTTATCCTGGGTTTTATAGGAGACAAAAGAAATGTGCTCAGCGGCATGAGACTATACGGTATCATTTTTTTAAGTCTGGTAGCTGCAGTGATCGGGGTATGGAATATCATTGATCTTGACGGTTTGGTGGTTACTGTGGAATACGGCCTGTACCTAATGACTCTAACGGCAGTGGTTATTCCGCTGGCGACCTTTATCATTGGAAAAGGAAAGTCTGCGGGTGTTTCTAAAAATTCTGACGACTACTCATATGATGCGGAAGTCGAAAAACAGGGCGCGCCGGACTAATTCAATTTGAGAAATCCCGGATTTTTATTTACTGAAAAAACCAATGACTATGAAAGAGAAAATAGAAAAGCTCGAAGACATCAGGAGCCGGAGTGAAGATCTTGATCTTAGGGAAAAGAGCTTTCCGAAGAATTTAAAAGATCTGGCGCAGGAAGCCCTTGGGTACTGCGAGGAAGCAGATGACGGGCAGGAGATCAACTGGCTTAAAAAAGCCATACATAAAGCCGAAACTCTTGAACATGATTCCGAATTATCTCAGGAAGCTCTGGAAGAACGGGACCTGGGCATGGGATACTTAAATGAGGCACTTGATTCGATCCTGATAAGGGAGAGGAAATACCTGGAGTAGTTCTGGTGCCTGAAAGAAGAGCAGAGAACCGTTTGATCGATTTCCTACTCTTCACTTACAGGACTTTCTATTAAGTAGGGGAAGCCTTATTCTATAATAAGAAACGGTTCTTCTTGTGGTGTATTGTGATGCATATGAAAATTTTTCCCGAAGTGAGGTTACTAAGAAAAGTGGTTTTGAAGGTTCCTTGTCAAAATCAAATTGGATTACCGGTTGTCCACCAGAGTTTAATATTCTGCTAACGTAGTTGTAATATTTATTCCTATATCTTTATAATTCATCGCTTTACAAATATTAACTGCTATGGCAATTCAAGAGCAGGCCTTTGAAGGACCACCTTCGGTAAAGAACAAAACTTTAAGGATCAATCTTAATGAAAACATCTACGGTAGCTTTGCCGAAATAGGAGCGGGACAGGAGACGGTTCGTCATTTTTTTCGTTCGGGAGATGCTTCGGCTACCGTGGCAAAAACCTTGAGTGCCTATGATAAGGACTTTAGCGATGCCATTTATGGACCCGAGCCACAGGGAAGATATGTCACTTTAGCCCGGTTAATGAGCATGTTGGATATTGAAAGCAAATTGATCGAGGAAAGGATCTCCCGGGAAAGACATCCCAATAAATTGTTCTTTACCTATGCGAATACGGTGGCTACGATTGATTTTGCTAAGAAATATAAAGGCCATGGCTGGTTAGGGATCAGGTTTCAGGTAGAGCCGCGGCAGGAGTATAGCGAGATCCTTATTCACATTCAGTTTCACGAGAACACGGCCGTGCATCAGCAATTGACCCTTGGAATCCTGGGGGTGAACCTTATCTATGGTGCTTTTTATTATTCTGATGACCCAAAATTCCTTTTAAAAAGCCTCTACCATCATATCAGCACGGATAGGCTGGAGATCGATACGATCAACTTTAAAGGCCCCCTTTTTGAACAGGTTGATAACCGTCTCATGAGTCTGCAGTTGGTGAAGAACCAGATGACTGATGCGGTAATGTTCGCGCCTGATGGGAATAATATCTTGCCGGCCAGTCTACTGTATAAAAAGAACATACTTACTCTAAGAGGAAGCTTTAGGCCGGTCACCAAAGTTCATATGAACATGTATGAAAAATCACTTGCCTTGTTCCTGAAGGAGAAGAAGGTTGAAAAAGAGCGAGCTGTAGTGATCTTTGAGATCACCCTTTCTAATTTAAGGGCAGAGGGGGAGATCGATGAAAAGGATTTTCTTGACAGGGCAGACCTTTTAGGTTCGCTTGGGCAAACAGTGATGATATCCAATTTTCAGGAATATTATAAAGTGGTGGAATACTTTTCACAACATACCCGGGAAAGAATGGGGCTTACCATGGGGGTGGAGACCTTTCAGGATATTTTTGATGAAAGGTATTACAGGAATTTGAGCGGGGGTATTCTTGAAGCTTTTGGGAAATTATTTTTTAGAGACCTGAAGATCTATCTTCAGCCTCATAAAGATCCCGAAACGGGAGAAATAATCACCAGTGAGAATCTCAAAGTACATCCGCGTATGAAGGAGTTGTATAAATTTTTTAAACAAAACGGACGCGTTGTGGACATAACAGATTATGATCCAGCAATTCTGGACATTCAGTCACTTGAGGCCTATGAAATGATCGCTGAAGGTCGCAGTGGCTGGGAGGATATGCTGCCGGAAAAAACAGCCGCAAGGATCAAGGAAAAGAATCTTTTCAGAGATCCTGCCGGAATACAATGATTGAATCCTGATGATTGTGGTCATATTTTTTTAATTCCTTTAACCATTCCTTTATAACAAATTTCTGATGGAATGGAAAAAGTGAAAAATCGTTGGCTTATTGCCGCTTCTGCAGTGGGTATCCACCTTTCAATAGGATCTGTTTACGCCTGGAGTGTCTATACTAAACCACTTATAAATCAATTTGGATGGGACCTGAAAGATACCCAGTTCACCTTTAGTCTTGCTATTTTCTTTTTGGGGATCTCTGCTGCTTTTTTGGGACATTATCTTGAGAGGAAAGGCCCCAGGAGATCGGGTCTGCTGGCAGCAACTTTTTTTGGAATTGGGATTGCCGGCTCAGGTCTTGCCATTAATCTTCAGTCTATCTACTTGCTATATCTTTTTTACGGAGTTTTTGGAGGGATTGGTTTAGGTCTCGGTTACATTACGCCGGTTTCTACCCTGGTGAAATGGTTCCCTGACAGGAGGGGACTGGCAACAGGATTGGCTATAATGGGTTTTGGCTTTGCTGCATTGCTTAGCAGCCCCATTATCGTTTATTTGATCGATGCTGTAGGTATAGCCAATACATTTTTTATAATGGGAGGCGCCTATTTTATAATTATGCTTCTTTCTTCCCTTTACCTGTCCCCACCGCCGGAAGGTTGGCTGCCTCAGGGTTTTAAAACGACCATTGATTCGGGTAAGAGAAAATTACCTCAAGACCTCTCCCAGCTCACTGCCAATGAGGCTGTAAAGACCCGCAGGTTCTGGTACCTGTGGCTCATGCTTTTCATTAATATTTCCTGCGGAATAGCAATAATATCTGTAGCTTCCCCCATGGCCCAGGAATATGCAGGTTTAACTGTCGCCGCCGCTGCCACTATGGTGGGAATTATGGGATTGTTCAATGGTGTGGGTCGTATTGGATGGGCATCATTATCAGACAAGATAGGCCGACCAGCTATATACAGTATCTTTTTTATCATCCAGATCGTGGCTTTCTTTTTACTTCCGGGGGTGACCAATGTGATACTTTTCCAGATCCTTATTTTTGTAATTATGTCCTGTTATGGGGGAGGGTTCGCTACCATTCCGGCATATATAGGAGATATATTCGGAACAAAACAATTGGGGGCCATTCATGGTTACATCCTTACAGCCTGGGCAGCTGCAGGTATGGCAGGCCCATTGTTTGCTGCATGGGCACGCACTGTTACCAGTAACTATAACGGAACATTATACTTTTTTGCAGGTTTGCTTTTAGTAGCACTGTTCATTTCAATTCTCATGATGCGGGAGATAAAAAGGTTCCGCCGGGGAAAAGTAAAGGAAGGAGTTTTTAAACAAGAGCCGGAACCGGTAGCCTGAATGCCTTGCAAATCCTAAAATCTTCTTAGGAGCACCACCTGTTTTGGTGTAAAATATTATCTTCAGGTTCCAAACCAATATTCAACAATTATGGAAATGTTCCTCCAGGTAGACACCTGGGTTGCACTACTTACCCTTACTTTCATGGAGATCGTTCTGGGAATCGACAATATCATTTTTATATCTATCGTTGCAGGGAAATTACCCGAAGAACAACAGAAAAAAGCACGTATAGGAGGGCTTAGCCTCGCCTTGATCATGCGTATTCTGCTGCTCTTTAGTATTACCTGGTTAATAGGGCTTACCGAACCCATTTTTGCATTATTTGGTTATGACTTTAGCTGGAGGGATATTATCCTGGCAGCCGGAGGAATTTTTCTTATTGTAAAATCGGTTCTGGAAATACATGAAAAAGTGGAAGTTCATGATATTCAAAAAGAAGTGACGGCTGCGAAATCCTTTACTTTTGCTATTCTCCAAATAGTAATGTTAGATATTATTTTCTCTTTTGATTCCATTCTGACTGCCGTAGGTCTTACAGATGAGATCACCCTGATGGTCATTGCAGTGGTGGTTTCGATCATTATTATGATGGTTTTTGCCAGGGCTGTGGGAGAATTTGTCAACAGGTTTCCAACCGTCCAGATCCTGGCGCTTTCATTCCTTATACTTATTGGATTTATGCTGGTGATGGAAGGCTTGCAATATCACGTTCCCAAAGGCTATATATATTTCGCCGTGTTCTTTTCTCTTGTTATCGAAATGCTTAATATTCGTTTCAGGAAAAAACAACAGACGCAGGAAAGGAAAGTATAGGAAATGCTTTTTATCGATGATATTGCGGCGTATACCGAAATTTATTTTTGAATTACTTAAAGTTAGTTAAGGTTCCCGGAGAAGTATTTGTATTCTCTACATTTAAGGAATTTCCCCTAACTAACGAGTAAAATGAAATTTAAGATCAATAAGGTAGTACTCCTGGCGGTTTTAATTTTTTGTATGGCCACATTTCTTTATTTGCAATACCTTTTTTCCTTTATTGGGTAATAATTTTTCTTTTTTTTC
>CAZNFK010000105.1:0-7589 GCA_964572365.1 uncultured Flavobacteriaceae bacterium
ATTCTTTTGTAAATGAGTATCTTGGGAAAGAGGAATAAACCATGAAAAATGGATTTTTTTGAGGAACATAAGGCGCTGATCATTACTGTCTTGCTTTTTGCCGTTCTGTTTTTGGCGATGTACAACATCAATCTTTCAAAATCGAACCAAAAAGTAAGGGAGACACTTATTGAACTCAATGACCTTAGGCCCGAAGAACCACGGGAACAGGAACAGCCTGAACCGGAGCAACAACCCGAAACGCCCGAGGTGAAAAGGCCAAACCTGGAAACCCACCAGGCTTTTAATCAGAACCAGGAGGAGAGCCGCAAGAACTTTGAATCGCGCTTAGACGAGATCTTTCAGAAGAATTCTGCCAGCCAGGAGGCTTCAGAAGAGGAAAGCACAAACCCTTCCAAAGGAGATCTTAACCTGGAACCCAATCGACGTCAAAAGAAGCAAAAGGCTTCAGAAGGAAATAATACTTCCGAAGAGCTTTCCACTCAAAAAGGTACCATGAGAAACAGTTCTATCTCGTTCTCCCTCGTTGGCCGCTCTGCGATTGACATTCCAAACCCCATTTACACATGTGATACCCCGGGAAGGGTGGTCATCAACATTACGGTAAATGCGAATGGAGAAGTCATTGAAACTTCGGTGAATAAAAGAAGCTCCACCACCAGTAATGAATGTCTCACAGAAATGGCGCAGGAATACGCTCGTGGGGCGAGATTTTCTAAACTCCCGGGCCGAACTTCTCAACCGGGAACCATCACTTATAATTTTCAGGACTAATGGAAAAAAAGAAACGTTGCGGCTGGTGCGAAGGTGATGATTTATATGAGGCCTATCATGACGAAGAGTGGGGAGTACCGCTCTACGAAGATGACAGATTATTTGAATTTTTGATCCTGGAAACTTTTCAGGCAGGATTGAGCTGGATCACTATTCTTCGGAAAAGGGAAAATTTCAGAAAAGCTTTTGACAATTTTGATTTCAAAAAAATTGCGAATTATTCCGAAGAAAAGATAGCAGAGCTGATGCAGGACGGCGGGATCATCAGGAATAAACTGAAGATCAACGCCAGTGTGGCCAATGCGCGTGCTTACATGGAAGTGCAACAGGAATTCGGTTCATTTTCAAAATATATCTGGAGTTTCGTCGACCACAGTCCTATTCAGTCAGGCCTTTCTTCCTATAAAGAGGCTCCCGCTCAAACCGAACTGAGCCAGAAAATAAGCAAAGACCTCAAAAGAAGAGGTTTTAAGTTCGTGGGACCCACAGTGGTGTATGCTCATATGCAGGCGACCGGGATGGTTAACGATCATGAGGTAAGCTGTTTCCGCCATAAAGAGGTAAAAGGAAAATAATACCTGCATGAAAAAAGCTTTTTTAAAACTCCTCTTTTCTCTCCTCCTGTTCATTTCCGCAGTATATAATGCCTATTCCCAGGACACCCATTCCTTACTGCTGGAACCGGAATTTAGTGTGGTTCTTCAAAATGAAACTCCCTGGTCATATTCCTTTGGATTCGCTCAGAGAGGAATTCTCGTGGAGGTATACGAAGAAGAAAAGCTGTCAAATTATTACACAGAACATATCGAATTGAACCATGCTACGGGGTATTCTTTTAATTCGAGGTTAAACGTGGCGCTGAGAGTGCGATATCGTTTCAAGGAAGTCTTTGATAACAGCCGGTATGATGAGTTAAGGTTCATTGAGGAAATGGAGTATCAGCATGTAAACTGGGGTTTTCAACCCGAACACCGACTAAGAATTGAACAACGAATCGAAAATTCTTTAACCCATAGGTTTCGATACCAACTGGGAATTTCCCAGCCCATCACAAAAGAATTTGCTGCTACTCTTGCTACAGAAGCGTTGTATTCTATAGCCAAAAACCTGAAGCCAACCCCCGAGCAGCGTTTTGAAATAGGCATTGAAAATAACTCTTTTGAAAATCTTCAACTTGGGTTGAGCCTGGAATACCGGCTTGACAACTACATTAGGGAGCCGGAAAGGGAATACTACATCCTCACCGGCGCTACCCTTAATTTATAATTCCACGTTTTTACTTCAGGTGTTCCAGGAATTCACTTCTGGGAATTTCCCGCGCTCCCAGGCTGGCAAGATGCTCTGTATAGATCTGACAATCTATGAGCTTCACTCCCTCTTCCTGGAGTTTTTGAACAAGTTTGATGAAACCGTACTTTGAAGCATTGCTTTTTTTGGCAAACATGCTTTCGCCGCAGAAGATCTTTTTATCCTTCAGGTAGATCCCGTAGAGTCCTCCTACCAGTTCTTGATCCTGCCAAACTTCTACAGAATGTGCCACTCCTAAGCGGTGGAGTTCAAAATAGGCTTCCTGCAATTGGGGCGTGATCCAGGTCCCTTGCTGTCCATCTCGCGGTGCTGTAGCGCAATTTTGAATAACTTTTTTAAACTCTTTATTATAACTGACCTCAAAAATGCCTTTTTTGAGGACCTGTTTCATGCTCTTGGAGATCTTCAACTCTTCCGGAAAAAGGACCATCCTGGGATCGGGACTCCACCATAGGATGGGCTGGCTGCTGTCATACCACGGAAAAATACCATGCCTGTAAGCGGAAATCAATCTGTCTGAAGAAAGATTTCCCCCAAAGGCCAATAGCCCTACCGAATTGGCAGTTTCGACAGGCGGAAATTCATCTTTAGGTCCTAAAAATTTCACCGGGGCAGATTTTTTCTGAAAAATAAACAAATAGGCGGACATTAAAAAAGCCCGAAACTTTAAGTTCCGGGCTTTTAGCTTTTCTTTTATCCCTGTCTAGAAAGGAAGATCATCGTAATCTTCATCATTCAGGTCGTTGGCGGGCTCAAATTGATCTGCGGGAGGCACCGGGGCACCACCCTGACTTTGAGCAGCCAGGTTCTCAATTCTCCAACCCTGTATAGAGTTGAAATATTTGGTTTCTCCCTGCGGGTTCACCCATTCCCTACCGCGAAGGTTCACACCAATCTTCACTGGTTGCCCAACTCCGAAGTTATTCAACAAGTCACACTTGTCCTGCACGAATTCTATAAGAATGTGTTGAGGATATTGCTCCTCTGTGGTGACAACCACTTCTCTTTTTCTAAAACCATTGTTCCCAAAAGTTTTAGTTTCCCCAATCATTTTGATCTTTCCTTGTACTTCCATATCAAATCTTTTTTGCTAATAGTATTTTCCAGGCCGCTGCCGGTTCATTGTTTTCTAAATATTCTTTTGCCCGCGCATGGATCTTTTCATCTTCACTGCTTCTTACCAGTTCTCCCAGTTCCGAGTCACTTTCGATCAATTCCCGGATCTCTTTTGCCGAAGGCAATTGCTCAACATTTCCAAGTTTCCCAAGGTCGTTCCCGGTAAGGACTTTACTGTTGCGTATTTCTTCGGAAATGGCATCTACTCCAATCCCCAGCGTCTGAAGCGGTTTTGGCACCTCGAACATTCCGGAGATCGCACGCGTATACCAGTTTCCACCCATACGAGCCACCAGGTCAATTTTGTGCTGGTCAATATAACCTTTTTCATCCAAAATTTCTTCCTGAACATGCATTTTTAGCACCTCACAGATCACCAGGTTTCCGGCACCTCCCTGGTCGCCCAGTTCCACGATCTCATTGATCTTACATTCGAACTGCACGGGTGATTCGGCCACCCTGAAAGGTTTTACCACTTCTGAAGGCAACATACTAAAGCCTGCCTTTTCAAATTCATTCACCCCTTCTTCATACTCGGTGCTGGAAAGTGACACCTGGTGTACCATTTCATAATTCACCACGTTAATCACTACTTCCATCGTAGCCTTTGCGTTATTATAGGTGTGTTTGACCGTATTGTCCCTGCCTCTTCTCGCGGGCGAAAAAATGAGAATGGGAGGATTTGCGCTAAACACATTGAAAAAGCTAAAAGGAGATAAATTCGGTCTCCCCTGGGCATCTACGGTGCTGGCAAAGGCTATCGGCCGGGGACCAACAGCTCCAAGCAAATATTGATGCAATTTGGGAGTGGGAATTTCTTTTGGATCTATGCTGAGCATGGTTAGAAAATTTTGACAAAGGTAAGTAAAGCTACCAAGGAATGAAAAACAGCCCTCTACAATATTATTTCCTGAAAACACTTATATTTAAACGCACTAAAAGCACTGCCTACATGAGGTTTTCAGACAAACGAAACTTTCGCCGCGGGTTCATCATCCTCACTTCTCTTGTAATCATCATCCTCATAGTTTGGAATGCAGTTGCTTTCTTTCAACGCATAAAAGAAGAAGAAAGGCGAAAAATGAATATCTGGGCTTCGGCACAGGTTTATCTCGACCAGGTAGATACCGATACCGGCCTGGATCTTTACCTCGCAATCATCAACAGTAATTCGAGCATTCCTACCATTTTGGTTGATGAGAATGGTGCGATCGTAGACGCGATGAATATCGAGGAGGAAATTCGTGATGATGAGGAGAAGCTTCAGGATTTTCTAAAGGATATCAAGTCTGAAAATGAACCTATTGAAATGGATCTCGGGGAAGGCAGGGTAAACCAGGTTTACTATGGTAATTCCCCGATGCTCAATAAGCTGAAGTATTATCCGCTGGCCCTAATGATCATTATCATCTTGTTCATCGCGGTGATCTATTTTTTCTACAGAACTACAAAAACCAGCGAACAGAACAAACTTTGGGCGGGAATGGCGAAAGAGACGGCTCATCAAATAGGAACCCCGCTTTCTTCCCTTATTGGCTGGACAGAGATCCTGAAAGAAGAAAAAGTAAATCCGGTTTATATAGCGGAGATCGAAAAAGACGTTGACCGTTTAAAGACCATTACCGAGCGCTTTTCAAAAGTAGGCTCGGCACCCACCCTTCAGCCGGTGGATATTGTTGAAAAAACCCGGGATTCATTTGATTATCTAAAGGCCCGAAGTTCAAAACTCATCAACTTCAAACTCAACCTTCCGGAGGAAAAGATCCTGGTAAGCCTTAACGAACAGTTGTACAGCTGGACCATAGAGAACCTGGTGAAAAATGCCATTGATGCCATGAAAGGAAAGGGGGAACTGGAGATAAGCCTTTCCCAAAACACCAAAAATGTGCACATCCTGGTAAGGGACACCGGAAAAGGCCTTTCAAAAAGCAAGTATAAACAGATCTTTGAACCCGGCTACACCACAAAAAAGCGCGGCTGGGGGCTTGGTTTATCCCTTGCCAAAAGGATTATTGAAAAATACCACCAGGGCCGCATCAGGGTATTACGAAGTGAGATCAATAAAGGAACCACCATTGAGATCGTGCTGCACAAGATCAAAAACGCTGCATAGACTTCCTTAGCTCCGGCGGAATAGGAAGTGACTCATCTTTGCTGAAGTCAAAGAAAACTGCGATATCCCTGCCTTCTGCACAAATTTCACCTTCCTCATTCAGGATAAGTTGATCCAGGCCAAAACTGCTGTTCTTGATATAGGCAAGCTTGGTTTTCACAACAGCCTTCCCCGGATAAAAAAGGGACTTTTTGAAGTCACAATGGGTGGATACGAGAATAGCTCCTTTGTTGGTTTCAGAAAAAAGTGCTGCCAACCCGGTGGCTTCCCAAAAATTCACCCGGCCCGATTGAAGGAAACGAATAAAAGTGAGGTTATTGACATGCCTGTACATATCAAGATCACTAAAGTCAATTCGCAACTCCAGCGAAAGCTTGTAATCGTCTAAATTCATTCAATTGCTGCTTTGATATCGGCGGCCACCTTTTTGAATTCTTCTTCGGAAAGCTCCTGTTTCTGTGCGAAATTCATGTCCCCCATAGAATTAAGAGGGATAAGATGCACATGCACATGAGGCACCTCCAGGCCTACCACTGCCATCCCAACCCTTCTACAGGAAACAGCTTTTTCGATACCTTTTGCCACTTTACGGGAAAAAGCCATTAACTCCAAATAAGTTTCCTCATCCAGGTCAAAGACCTTGTTCACTTCCTCTTTTGGAATACATAGCGTATGTCCTTTAGCATTGGGTCTTATGTCGAGAAAAGCCAGAAATTTGTCATTTTCGGCTACTTTATATGCGGGAATCTCCCCGTTGATGATCTTTGTAAATATTGTTGGCATGGTTTCTAGTTTTAATTAATACAAGTTAGGATTTTAAGCGATAAGCTCAAATCCTTGTAAAACAAAAAATCCTTTCCAACGGGAAAGGATCTTCAATGCTATATAAGTGGTTACCTATCGCGAAATATCAAGGATCTCGAATTTCAAAGTCCCATTTGGCACCTGTACCTCAGCGATATCCCCAACCTTCTTTCCTAAAAGGCCTTTTCCGATAGGACTGTCTACAGATATTTTACCGGTTTTTAGATCGGCTTCGCTTTGTGCCACCAGCTTGTATTTCATCTCAGCTCCATTAGTCAGGTTCTTGATCTTGACATTGGAGTGAACCAGGATCTTGGAAGTATCCAGCTGCGATTCATCGATCAAACGGGCATTGGCATAAACTTCCTCAAGCTTGGCTATTTTCATTTCAAGCAATCCCTGCGCTTCTTTTGCCGCGTCATATTCGGCATTTTCACTAAGATCACCCTTATCCCTTGCTTCGGCTATTGCCTGGGAAGCGCGAGGACGCTCCACGTCCCTTAACTGGTTAAGTTCATCCCGTAATTTCTTAAGACCTTCTGCGGTATAGTATGATACTTTACTCATGGCTTCATCGTTTACATAAATAGAAAAAATCCCATTCGTCGACGGGATTTCAAACAAATATACTAAATTAAAATATCCAGTACAATTATATCTTGTAGCTTTGAAAAAACGAATTATGAAAAGATTTCTTTACCTTATTTGTCTCATCCCGGCGCTCTTAAGTTGCTCGGGAGATGATGAAATAAGGAATAACCCCTATCTTCCAAACATCAACTTTTCAGTAAGATTTGACCTTAGCCTTCCGGAATACAACCAATTGAATTTCCCCGGAAATTCCTTCACTACATATCACTACGGTATCAACGGGATTGTGATCTACAACCTCAACAACGATCAATACATGGCATTTGAACTAACAGATCCTAATCATGTAATCCAGGAATGTTCGATTATGGCCGTGAAAGGAAACGAAGCCATTTGCTCCTGCGATGACGGCAATAAATATACAATTGTTACTGGCCAGCAAACTGCGGGAGAAGGACAATACCCATTAAAGCCTTACCGGGTAGTAAGACAGGGAAATGTTCTGGAAGTTTCGAATTAAAAAGACCCTCCGAATTGGAGGGCCTTATCATCATAAACACGGACTGTCATTCCTTCTAAAACCTTAAGGTTACTCCGGCCAAAAAGTTTCTGGTGGCCTGCGGATAATAACCTGCTCCCTCATAAGTAAGGCCATCCCACTCATAGGTATAATAGTAACCATTAGAGACATATTCTTTATCAAAAATGTTATTTACGAGTCCGGTAAAAACGATCTCCTCAAATAACGGCGCATCTTTCCAGGTGTACTGAATGTTGAAATCATTAATGAAATAATCTTCAAGCAAGGCGCTCTTATTTTCAAGGTTGCTCATATACTGCTCCCCAACATATTTAGAAAGGAATTTCAATTCCAGGTTTTTAA
>CAZNFK010000106.1:0-7424 GCA_964572365.1 uncultured Flavobacteriaceae bacterium
TGAGCTTATTAGAACCTCAAATATAAGAAGAAAAGAGGAGTTTGAGGGAGAAGGGAACAGGGTAGAAAAGTTATTGAAAAAAGCCAAACCTTTTTATTGTAAGCCGAAGTGTTTTCTTATATTTGCAGCCGCTTAGGAATTCAAGGTTCTTAAGCTTTGAAATTGATTGTTGTCAGCGTGAGCTGATCTCGGGGTGTAGCGTAGCCCGGTTATCGCGCCTGCTTTGGGAGCAGGAGGCCGCAGGTTCGAATCCTGCCACCCCGACTTAAAAGGTCCTGCATGTGAATGCAGGACCTTTTTTATTATTCCATAAAATAATGGTCGCAGGTTCCACCGACACTCTTTGGGGCTGCCACCCCTACAAAACAAATCCTTGCATTTCTATTGCAAGGATTTTTCTATATAGTTAAGTTTTTGTCCACTCGCCGCAGTGCAATTTTCACATTTTCTACTTTTAATTCGGACACATGAGTCCGGTCATATTTTGGGTTGCTGTTTTTTTCTTCTTTTACAACATCTTATTTAAAAGAATTTCAGAATGTACAGAAGATTACTTTTTTTGTTTTTCATGTTTACCATTGGTTCAGGTTTCGCTCAAACCTTTGAAGCCGGATTACAGCTAAGACCCAGGTTTGAATTCAGGAATGGCTATAAGACGCTTTTGGTTGAGGAGCAAGACCCTGCAGCCTTTGTGTCCCAGCGATCACGTCTTCATCTGTTATTTCAGCAGGAGGATCTTGAAGTTAAATTATCGGTACAGAACATAAGCGTCTGGGGAGAAGTTCCAACTATGAGAATTGCAGATAATAATGGGATTAGTCTTTTTGAAGCCTATGGGCAGTACAACATTAGTCCAAATACAAGGGTAAGGCTGGGCCGACAGGTGCTTTCTTATGACAACCAGCGCATATTGGGAGAAGTGAACTGGGCACAGCAGGGGCAAAGTCATGACGCAGCTTTGGTAAGTATACTTCCTGTGGCCACACATAGGCTTGATGTTGGAGTTGCTTATAACGCGCCCTCAGAAACGCTTTTTGAGGTGCCGTATACCATAAATTCCTATAAGAATCTGCAATTTGCCTGGTATCATATGGATCGGGGAAATGTAGGTTTCAGTTTCCTTTTAATGAATACAGGCTATGAATTTACCAATGGAGTAGATGAACAGGAAACCGATTATTTGCAGACCTACGGGGCCTTTCATAAGTTTTCAAAAGGTTCCTTTTCAGGAGATATAGCAGTCTATGGTCAAAACGGTAACAGGAATGATAAAACCGTTTCTGCCTGGTATGGAGGTGTAAATTTGAACTACAAACTTTCCGCGGCCTGGAAGATTGGTGCAGGTACTGAGTACTTATCAGGAACAGATATGGGAAGTACCGGAAATATCGACTCTTTTACTCCTTTATTCGGAACCAACCACGGATTTAATGGGCACATGGATTACTTCTTCGTTGGGAATCATCAGAATTCTGTCGGACTGTTGGATATTTACGGAAAACTGACTTTTTCAAAAAATAAATTCACTTTCACAGCCACTCCTCATTTTTTCTCATCAACGGCAGATGTGGTTGGAGTTAATAATGAAGTCAAGGATGATTTCCTCGGAACTGAGATAGATCTTTCGGCAGGTTACAAGTTCAACAGAGACATCAGTGTCAATGCGGGATATTCCCAGATGTTTGGAACAGAAAGTTTAGAAATACTAAAAGGAGGGAATAAGGATATAACCCAAAACTGGGCGTGGCTGATGGTTAATTTTGATCCTGCCTTATTTAGCTTTTCAAAACAGGATTAGATGATAAAGCTCTGCCGGCTGTCGCCGTTAGCTTTTCTATCAACATTGGAATTTGGAATTTGCAGTTTTGGAATTTTCAGGATTTACAGAAACCTAATTACATCCGTCGCTGAAAATATAAAAGCCCTGCCGGCTGTCGCCTGCAGCTTTTTTCCTTCTTTTTGAATTTAATATTGGAATTATGAATTTACCCGGAAGGTAAAGGATTTGCAGAATCCTAATTACATCCGTCGCTGGAAATATAAAACCCTGCCGGCTGTCGCCGTCAGCTTTTCTTGTTTTCGTCGCTACTGCAAAGCAAGCTTTGCGCAGCTCCTAAAACAAGAAAAGCGATGCTCTCGCATCGCTTTTTATACTTGTCGGGATGACAGGATTTGAACCTGCGACCCTACGCCCCCCAGACGTATACGCTACCGGACTGCGCCACATCCCGAATTGTAGTGCAAATTAAGCAGCTTATTTCTAATTTTCAAAGAGAAAAACGTTGTTTTTGCCCCCTTTGAGCTAAGCTCCTGAAAGTGAATTTTTTCGATCCTCTCTACGATTGATCTGCCACTCCCTTTACCCTCTCTGCGCTGTCTGCTTTAGAAAGTGTAAGTCTCACCACACTGTCTTCTTCCGCTTTTAGGTCATGGGGTATGTTGCCTTCCAAAGTGAGAAGATCTCCTCTCCTTACCAGGTGAGTTTCTCCATTCACCCCGAAGTTTACCGAACCCTCAAAGATCTCCACAACGATAGGGTATGGGGTCTTATGTTCTTTCATTACCTGACCTTTTTTCATGGCTATTCTTATTTCCCTGCTACTGTCAGTATCCAGAAGAACCTTTACAGCAGGCTTTTCAGAATTGTATTCTAGATCTTTTAATATAGAAGCTGTTTTCATAGTTGTTGGTTTTATGTCCTTCAAAATACAAAAACTTCAGGAGAATATAAGGTTTCCTTTTCTTTATCCTTATACACTGATCCTAAAAAAAAGAGCAGACTCAAAGCCTGCTCTTTAAAATGAGATTCTATACTTTTAAAGCTTTTTCAAGCCTTTGGTTTCTCCTTTTTCCGCAGGAATAATGCTTATGGCATAACCTCCTCCGGGAACAGATTTCTGAGATAATTTTGATTTATTTGTGACCACAACTTTTCTGATCTCGTAGGCTTGCGGATTCTTCTTATAATGCGCATCTTTTGCATCAGAATAAATAGTAGCGATATATTTTTGTCCTTTGTCAAGAAAATCAAATTTTATCTTTGAAGTACGCGGGGTTTCCCCATTCACGTTCCCTACGAACCACTTATCTGTACCTTTTTCCTTTCTTGCCACCGTCACATAATCTCCCGGCTCTGCTTCCAGGTAAATACTTTCATCCCAGTCAAGGCCAACATCTTTAATGAACTGAAAAGCATCAGGGAATCTTTCATAATTCTCGATAAGATCTGCAGCCATCTGTAACGGACTATAAAGAGTTACATATAAGGCCAGTTGATTGGCAATGGTACTGTTTACCCAGGAATCATTGTTGGGACTGAAAGTGCTGATATCCATCTCGAAAATTCCGGGAGTATAATCCATGGGGCCGCCTATCAATCGGGTAAATGGAAGCACGGTAACATGGTTAGGTTTTGATCCTCCAAAAGCCTGGTATTCCTGACCTCTTGCAGATTCGTTTCCGATAAGGTTGGGATAAGTACGCCCTATCCCTGTTGGTCTTACGGCTTCATGAGCGTTCACCATGATTTCATAATCAGCCGCTTTTTCCAGGGCGTATTGATAGTGATTTACCAACCATTGACTGTAGTGGTTTTCTCCCCGCGGAAGAATGTCTCCCACATACCCGCTTTTTACCGCGTTATAGCCGTTGTCTTTCATGAACTGGTAAGCTTTATCCATGTGACGCTCGTAATTTCTCACAGAAGAAGAGGTCTCATGATGCATGATCATTTCAACACCTTTGCTTTTGGCGTAGTCCCGCACTTCTTCCAGGTCAAAATCAGGGTAAGGAGTGACAAAATCAAAAACATAATCTTTGGAGTGGCCAAACCAGTCTTCCCAGCCAATGTTCCAGCCTTCTACCAGGACTCCGTCAAAACCATGTTTGGCAGCAAAATCAATATACTCCTTCACATGCTCTGTAGTGGCCCCGTGGGTGTCATTGGGTTCTGCCGACTCGTAATCTGTTTCTCCCAGTTTCACTGCAGAAAAATCATTAGTGTAATGCCAGGTGCTTTTCCCGGTGATCATTTCCCACCAGACCCCAACGTATTTCATAGGTTTGATCCACGAAGGATCCTCAATGGCTATAGGATCGTTGAGGTTGTATGTCATTTTTGAGGCAAGGATATCCCGGGCATCATCACTAACCATAATAGTTCTCCATGGAGTTTGAGATGGAGCGATCATGTAAACTCTGTCCCCATTAACATCGGGAGTAAGCCAGGCTTCAAAGATCATGTTTTCATCGTCCAGATCCAGATGCATGGCCGAATAATCAATTAAGGCCGCCTCATGAAGGTTGATGTACAATCCGTCGTTGGTCTTCATCATGAGCGATGTTTGAACGCCGGTAGGAGAGAAGGAGGTTTGGGAAAGATTCGAAGTAATAGATTTTTCCATTAAACCTCTTATTTCTGAAAGCCTTGACTCTGTATAGTCATACTCCTGTGTATCATAATCACCGGGTATCCAGAAAGCGGTATGGTCACCTGTCATCGCAAACTGAGTCTTTTCATCATCGATCACGAAATGTCCTAGATTTTCCTGCTGCGGAAATTCATACCTGAAGCCGAGACCGTCATCAAAAAGCCTGAAACGAATAACCATTTTCCTGTCGGTTTCTTCCTGAAGCAGGGTTACCGCCATTTCGTTATAGTGATTGCGAATCTCTTTTTGCTCACCCCAGACCGGTTCCCATGTCTCATCAAAAGTAGAAGTCTTAACCTCCAACACCTTAAAATTGTTTAGCAGATCAATACTGTCATTCTTCAGGTCCAGCCCCAGGTTACTGGTTTTGATTACCGGTTTACCTTTATAGGAAAGGCTGTAGGCGGGAATGCCATCCTCCCGCAATTCAAATTTCATCTGTATTTCTCCGTTCGGGGAAACGACTTTTTGAGCTAGTGCGATCCCCGTAAAGTTCAGCCATAGGAAAGTCATTATGAATAGATTCTTCATCTTCATTTTTCTCATTAGATATTTATTTAACTATACTTATTAATTGTTTTTCTTTGTTATCGGGCAGTCTTATAAAAAGACGGGCATTTTCGGCGTCATAATAATAGCCGGAAATGTCAAAGATAGCATTCCATTTATTTTTAAGCCCCTCTGGAGAAGTCTCACTAATTGTTTTACCATTTAATTTTACTTCGGAAGGTTCTTCCTTAAGAAAGATCTCCAGCCAAAAATTCCTTTTTTCAGTATTGCTGAAGTTATTTTCCTGCGGCTCGTTTATAGTTACTACTACTTCGGAAGAAGTTGTTTTACTTTCAATTTTCGTCTTCACAAAATGATCTTTCCGGTAATCATTAGTTGTTCCTTCATCTTCATAGAGTGTAAATTCTGAAGGTTTTGCTGCCGGAAAAATCTCCAGGATCAAGGGTGCATTCTTCATGGCACCTATGTACGGCATCACCGGCATCTTTGGAATAATAGCGCCTTCTTTTACAAACATCGGGATCACCTCCAAAGGAGTATCATAGTTAATAGTTTGTTTGCCTTTAAAGCTTTTCTTCGGATTGTTATAATCTCTCCAGTTGCCTTTTGGCAGGTACACCTGTCGGTAAGTAATTCCTTCTTCCACTACGGGAGCAATTAGCAGTGCTTCTCCAAATAAAAATTGATCATTTAACTCATGCGTCTTTTCATCTGAAGCATATTCCAGAAGTAAAGGCCGCATGATAGGTAATCCGGTTTCATAAGCCTCTCTCGCATAGGTATAGATGTAAGGATGTAACTGATATTTTAATTCAATCGCTGCTTTGGAAATTCTTTCGGCTTCTGCTCCAAACAACCATGGTTCTACCGCATTGTTTCCTTCATGGTGCGCCCGGCTCAACGGATTAAATACTCCAAACTGAAGCCATCGCACGTATAATTCTGAAAACTCTTCATAATCTGTGATCTCTCCGCAATAGCCGGAAATATCTGTAGTCCAGAAAGGAATAAGTCCGAGCCCGGCAGAAAGTCCCATAGGCACCTGGTCTGCCAAATTTTCCCAGCCATCGGTGACATCTGTTCCGTTTCCGCTATCGCCGCTCCAACCGAAGGTGTAGCGCTGCATCCCTGCATAAGCCGCTCTGGTCATCTGGAAAACCCGCTGATTTGGATTTCTCTTTTCGAATTGTTCGGTTACAACGCGATCCCATTCCATTCCATATACATTATGAATTTCTGCATGCATTCCTTTATGGTGCTTCATATAGAGCCTGTCCATACTTTCTTCATTGCTCCAGGCCGGTTCGCCCATATCTGTCCAGAAACCTTTCACCCCGTCATCAAGTGGTTTTTGTTGGAGTTCTCCCCACCAGTCGGCTACTTCGGGATTGGTGAAATCGACCACTCCTGCGTTTCCGCCCCATGGCCATGGCATGTCATAAGCTTTTCCGGTGCGCTTATCCTTTACCAGGAAACCATTTTCATTCGCTTCCTGCCACTGCTCTTCGGTGGCCTGGGAGATCACGGGATCCTGAGAGACGATCACCTTGAAGCCATCGGCCGCCAGGTCTGAAAGCATCTTTTTTGGATTGTCATACCTGTCTTTTCTCCATTCAAAATTCTGAAGTCCGTCGACCCATCCAATGTCCTGGTAAATAATGTCTATTGGAATTTCCCTTTTTCGATACTCTGCTGCGATCTCTCTTGTGAGATCTTCAGTCACCAGCATTCCGCGACTTTGGGACCATCCCAGCGCCCAGTTAGGCGGCATGATAGGTTTTCCCGTGAGCTTTGTATAGCTGCCAATGATCTCCTTGTAATCATCGCCGTACATAAAGTAGTAAATGAACGGCCCGTCCGGTGCCGAAAAGGAGAAATAGTCATCAGATTCTTTTCCGAAGTCAAATTCGGTCTTGTAGGTATTGTCAAAGAAGATTCCGTAGTTATAGGTGCTTAAAAAGAAGGGAATACTCTTGTACAACGGATCTTCGGTATCTGAATAACAAGGCTTGTCACTGTTCCACATGGTGAACGAGCGTCCGCGGCGGTTCAACGGACCAGTTTTTTCACCCAGGCCAAAAAACTGCTCATCATCGCGGAGCACTTTTCTTGTTTCTACATAAGCGCCTTCGGAAACATAAGCTTCGGCATCAAAATCCCCAAGCACCAGTCGCTGATATTTGTCAAAAATCTGAATTTTGAACGGCTTTTTATGAACCATCACCCGCAGGTCTCTGGTGAAGATCTCAAAATTGGAAGGATTCTCTTCTACGTTGATGCTGAATTCACTATCAAATTCTTCATTAATCACCGCGAAAGATTCGTTGTTTCTTTGAAATTCTCCGGAAGGGGAGAACCAAAACTTGATATTCCGCGAGTCCAGAAACTCAAGAGAAATTTTGGCCCCGTTCTCACAGCCAAAAACCACCTGGTTTTCTTTGATTTTATAGGCATTACAGGAAAGTTCCTGCGAATAGGTAAGCG
>CAZNFK010000107.1:0-7355 GCA_964572365.1 uncultured Flavobacteriaceae bacterium
GTCGAGATCCTTATCCATTTACCAGGAAATATTTCACCCGATAAAACCATTGATGCGCTTTACGCTTTTACCAATTGTGAAGTCTCCATTTCACCATTGAGTTGTGTGATCATCGATAATAAACCCGCCTTTTTAGGAGTTTCTGAAATTTTAAGAAGGTCTACAGATCATACTGTTGAGCTTTTGAAGAGTGATCTCGAGATAAAACTGGAGGAATTCCAGGAGCAGTGGCATTTCGCTTCGCTGGAAAGGATCTTTATTGAAAAAAGGATCTACCGCGATATCGAAGAAGAGGAAACCTGGGAAGGGGTGATCAAGGCTATCGATGAAGGACTTAAGCCGCACATTGCACACTTAAAACGGGCAGTGACCGAAGAAGATATTGTTCGTCTTACCGAGATCAGGATCAAGCGTATCTCAAAATTTGATTTAGATAAGGCACAGCAAAAGATTGAAGCTCTGGAAGGTGAGATCGCGCAGATAAAACACCACCTGGACAACCTTATTGAATATGCCATCGCTTATTTTAACCGTTTGAAAAAGGATTATGGCGCAGGTAAAGAAAGAAAAACAGAGCTAAGGTTATTCGAGGATATAGAAGCCACCAAAGTGGTAATTCGCAATACCAAACTGTATGTGAACAGGAAAGAAGGTTTTGTGGGCACCTCACTGAAGAGGGATGAATATGTGACCGACTGCTCTGATATTGACGATGTCATTTGTTTTACCAAAGAAGGAAAAATGATGGTCACGAAAGTAGACAGTAAGACCTTCATTGGGAAAGACATTATTCATGTCGCTATTTTCAAGAAAAAAGATAAGCGCACCATTTATAACCTGATCTATAAAGATGGAAAAGGCGGTGCCTCATACATAAAGCGTTTTGCCGTCACTTCCATAACCCGGGACAGGGAATATGATGTGACACAGGGTAAAAAAGGTTCAGAGATCTCCTATTTTTCTGCCAATCCTAACGGGGAGGCCGAGGTGGTAATGGTTTACCTGAGGCAGGTAGGCAGCATCAAAAAACTGAAATTTGATGTGGATTTTGCCGATATGGCCATTAAAGGTCGTGCTGTAAAGGGAAATATCGTGACCAAATATCCTGTAAAACGTATCGAACTCAAGGAAGAAGGAGTTTCTACTTTAAAACCAAGACGAATCTGGTTCGACGAGACTGTAAAAAGGCTGAATGTTGATGAAAGAGGGGAACTTCTTGGAGAATTCAAAGGAGAAGACAGATTACTGGTAATTACGCAGAATGGAGTCGCCAAAACCATTAAACCCGAACTAACCACCAGGTTTGATGAAGATATGGTGGTCCTTGAAAAATGGGTTCCGAAAAAGCCGATCTCAGCAATTTACTGGGAAGCTGATAAGGAGCGGTTCTATGTAAAACGTTTCCTCATTGAAAATGAAGAAAAGGAAGAGAACTTTATAGGGGACAATCCAAAATCTTATCTCGAGATAGTTTCTACAGATTACCTGCCGGTAGCCGAAGTTGTCTACTCCAAAGTAAGGGGTAAAGACCAGAAACCGAACGACACTATTGAACTTGAAGAGTTTATTTCAGTAAAAGGTATTAAGGCTCTTGGTAATCAATTAACTACTGACAAGGTAAAGCAGATAAAACTTCTTGATCCTAAACCTTTTTCACCACCTGAAGAGACCAGGCCCGAAGAGATGGAAGTGATAGAGGAGGAGGCGGTAGAAAATACTTCTTCCGAAGAAAAAAAACAGGAATCACCTGATTTTTCTGAAGGCAAGATCGACAAGAAAAAATCCAAAGAAGAAGACAAGGCTCAAATAAAGCTTTTCGACGAATAATGGGATTATTTAAAGAATTCAAGGAGTTTGCCGTAAAAGGCAACATGATCGACATGGCTGTAGGTATCATCATTGGTACCGCTTTTAATAAGGTCGTAGATGTGCTGGTGAAGCAGGTGGTCATGCCTCCATTGTCAATGCTTACTGCCGGAATAAACTATGCCGACAGGAAGTACGTGTTAAGAGAAGCTTCTCCCGCAGTGGATGGTACTGCCGCGGTAGAGGAAGTTGCCGTAGGGTACGGAATGTTGATCGAGGTGCTCATCGATTTTGTGGTGATTGGCTTTACAGTGTTCATAGTTATAAAATTCATGAACAGGTTTAGAAGAAAAGCCGAAGATCCTACCAACAAAAATGTAGCACCGGCCAGGAATGTTCAGCTTTTAGAGAATATAAATAAACTAATGGAAGAGCAGAATGAGATGTTGAAGAGGAAGTAACTTCACCCGACTTCTGGAGAAATACTTTCTTTTTTACTCCACCTTCACAGCAGTTCCCCGCTGTTTCTGCGTTTCTCCCACCAATCCATACTCAAAGGTATAAGAGTTGCCTTTGGTGGTGAGGATCTTCATATGTATGGGCTTCTCCTCGGCTCGATTCTTCGGATTCTTATTTTTAACCAGGTACTCGCAGTCGTTAATCCATCGTACCGAAGAGGTATCCGCTTTTCCACGGAAATAATCAATTTCAATACTGTCATTTCGCATAAACCTGGTCTTAACCAGTTCTCCGTTCAAATAAGATTCAAACTCAAAGGTACCGGTCTTAAAATCGCTGCAATTACGTTCCGGTTGATAGCAAGAAGTGAAGACCGGCAAAAGGAACAATAAAAATGAGGTTTTTCGCATACTGCAAATTAAAGCCATTTTTAAATCCCAGTCAATTTTCGAAGGCCTCAAAAGTACCGTCATTGTAAAATAATACGATGCGACGAATTTCTTTCCGGTTTTCTACGGAATTCATCACGTTTCCGAGATTTTCAGGATTGCTGAATAGATCCTGAGGCTTAGGTGGTGCAGATGAAACCTGTTTGGAGGGAATAGGAGAAGAGGCTTTTTCTTCTTTCTTCGGAAAACTTCCCTTACCATTCAATAACCAGTACAGTTCTACATCTGGAAAAGCATTGACGATTTTCATCACAAAATCCAGGCTGGGTTTGTTCCTGCCCGAAAGTAAATGAGAAATAGAGGAACGACCGACATCAATCTTATCGGCGAAAGCTGCTGCAGAGAGTTCATGATATTCCATGATCTTGTGGAGCCGTTGTGTAAATTCTTCAGTGTTCACCATTGTAAACAGGTTGTTTGAAAAAGGTTGTTTACAAAAGTAAAACAATGTTTACAATAAAGCAAATTACAAATGTAAACCAGAGTATTGAGTTAATAAATTACTTTAATTGGGCGTATGTAAACCGCTAAAGGACACTTTTTTAAGTTTATAAAATTTGAATATAGGAATGATTCCAAGAGAGTTGCTGGTTAGAGCTGTATAAGTGTTTACAATCTGAAACAGAAGTGTTGCTTTTTGTGATTTACAAATGTGAATTTGATATTATTTACTTTTGTAAACATGAAGAATTCAATTCAATCCGATACATTTTTAAAGTACTATCCAGCATTCAGAAATTCTGAAATCACTGGGAGGTTCCTTTCTTATAAGGAACTTTCTCCTCAGCTTGAAAAGCTGAAACAGAATTTCCGAATTGAAGAAATAGGAAGATCTTTTTTAAATATTCCCATTCACAGCATTGAAATTGGAACCGGACCCGTCAAAATCCTGGGTTGGTCTCAAATGCACGGGAATGAATCTACCACAACCAAAGCCTTACTTGATCTTTTTAACCTGTTTGTACAATTCAGAAATGAACCGGATGTGAAGCTGGTACTGGAGAGATGTACTTTTTTAGTAATTCCCATGCTCAATCCAGACGGAGCGGCCAGATATACCCGGGAAAATGTAAACAAAGTAGATCTCAACAGGGATGCTCACGAGCGAAAAGAGAGTGAAAGTAAGGTGCTGAGAAAATGTTACGAGAATTTCCTGCCCGATTTCTGCTTTAATCTTCACGACCAGCGAACCATTTTTGGTGCAGGAGATACTTCCAAACCGGCCACGATCTCCTTTCTTACTCCCGCAATGGATTCAGAAAGAACTGTAACCGATTCCCGCTTACGATCTATGAAAGTGGTGGTTTCTATGAATAAAGTTCTGCAGCGCTATTTGCCAGGTATGGTAGGTAGATATGATGATGCTTATAACATAAATTGTACGGGAGACAGCTTCCAAAGTTTAAAGATCCCTACCATTCTTTTTGAGGCCGGCCATTTCCCCGGCGATTACATGCGTGAAGAAACCAGAAAATTCATGGCGTTGGCTATTTTTACCGGTCTGCACTCTATTGCCACGGGAGATTTTCGCCATTGTGAAGCTGCGGAATATTCCCGGATACCCGAGAACAAAAAGAACTTTTACGACATTATCTTAAGGGAAGCCATGATAAAGGGAGAGCGGGTTGATATTGCCATACAATATGAAGAAAAGATCAAGGGAAACAGTATTCATTTTGAGCCTGTGGTAAGAACCATGGCATCCGGTCTATCAAGTTACGGTCATAAAGAAATTGATTGTGAAGGAATGGAAGTGAGATCAGCTTCGGGAGAAGATATTAACGAAAACGATATAGTGACCGTAATTCTGTTAAATGACGAGAAGTTATCAATAATATCTCAGGATATTCCGTAAATATTGTTTATAATCTAATCATTTTGTAGTAATTTTGTACTTCATTTAAAATAGTGGAGAATTTTTGAAAAGACAAAAGATATGGCAAAGTTTAGATTAGATGAAACAGATCACCAGATCCTGAATATGTTGATTGATAATACCAGGACCCCTTTTACCGATATAGCGAAGAAATTAAGTATATCTGCAGGGACGGTGCACGTGAGGGTGAAAAAAATGGAAGAAGCAGGGATCATTCTTGGTTCCTCTCTAACTCTTAATTATGAGAAGTTGGGGTATGCTTTTATTGCTTATGTGGGTATATTTCTGCAAAACACTTCGCAAACCAAGTTCGTCCTGGAAAGGATCAATGAAATACCATTTGTAACGGTAGCTCATGTTACCACCGGCAAATTCAATGTATTTTGCAAAATAAGAGCACGGGATACTCAACATGCAAAGGAAATTATCTTCCAGCTGGATGATATTGAAGGTGTTTACAGAACAGAGACCATGATCTCCCTTGAAGAAAGTATCAACGATAAAAAGCGCTTGATGCATTCCATTTTTGAGAACCTGTAACTCTCCTAAAGTCTTATTAAAAGCCCTTTAAACTGTTGTGTTTAAAGGGTTTTTTTATACATTCAGGTGAAAAGCAAGGAGCGCAATAATGAATGTAAAACATAAGTTATCTTCTTTCTGGAACCTCATTAAAAGGTCTTATTTTAGCTGGAACCGGAATGATCCCTGGGCCAGGAGCGCGACTATAGCCTATTATGCCTTATTTTCCCTGCCTTCGCTTCTTATCATCGTGGTAACTGTTGCCGGTTATTTCTTTGGCCGCAAAGCGGTACAGGGTCGGATCACCACTGAAATAGGAGAATTTATTGGTATGGAATCGGCCAAGGCCATAGAAGGAATGATTGCCAAAGCCGCACTAAATGAAAGTTCTACTATAGCCGTGATATTTGGTGTTGCTTTCCTAATCTTTGGTGCTACGGGAGTTTTTTTTCAGCTAAAGGCAGCCATGAACAATATCTGGAATGTTACTGCCAAGAAGAATACCGTAAAACGGATCATTATTAACCGCATCATTTCTTTGGGAATGGTCTTTGTCGTTGGTCTGTTATTATTAATTTCTCTCGTGATCTCTGCCATAATCAACGCTTTTAGTGATTATCTTGCTTCAGTTGCCCCGATCATTACCAGCTTTATGCTGGAGGTCCTGAATTTTTTAATCTCATTTCTCTTTATAACCTCACTGTTTGCAGCCATTTTTAAATGGCTACCCGACGTGAAATTGCGCTGGAAAACCACCTATCTGGGGGCAATGCTTACCACAGTTTTATTTTTGATAGCGGAATATATCATAGGATTTTACTTTGGTCAAAGCGATCCGGGCTCTGTCTATGGAGGAGCATCTTCGGTCGTGCTGATTTTGCTATGGGTGTATTATACCTGTTTGATCGTCTTTTTCGGAGCTGAATTTACCGTTCAGTACGCTCTGCACAGGCGGGATAGGGTAGAACCCAATGAATATGCAGAGCCTGCCATTTATCAGGAATTGGAGCGGCTGGAACAAAAAAGAGGTCAGTTGATCGACGAAAAAAGGATCCTGGATACTTTGCAATCTCACACCGATGAAGAATCTTCAGAAGAAAAAAAGAAAGGAAAATAGTCCTTTTTCTTACAGCTACTTCGGAAAGGTTTAACGAGCAACCCATAAACTTTACATCCTTCTTAATAAGGTAGTTTACAAATAGTAATTACCTTTTAGAAAGAAGAATTGTCTAATGTAAAAAAGTAATATTATGAATAAGAAAATAGCAATCTTAGCTACAAACGGATTTGAAGAAAGTGAGTTGACCTCTCCTAAAGAAGCCATGGAAAAAGAAGGTTTTGAGGTACATATTGTAAGTCCCGAAACCGGAAAGATCAAAGCCTGGAACAAAGGGGAGTGGTCTAAAGAATACACGGTAGATAAAGCGGTCAAAGATGTTTCTGCCAAAGAATACAATGCCCTGGTTCTCCCCGGCGGAGTCATTAATCCTGATCATTTACGTACAGACGAAAATGCGTTGAAATTCGTGAGGGATTTCTTTGAGCAAAAAAAACCGGTTGCTGCCATCTGCCATGGCCCATGGACGCTAATAAGTGCAGGGGTGGTAAAGGGCAGAACCATGACCTCATATAATTCTATTAAAGATGATCTTGTGAATGCCGGTGCTAACTGGGTGGACAAAGAAGTTGTGGTAGATGAAGGTTTTGTGACCAGTAGAAATCCCGATGATCTTCCTGCTTTTAATTCAAAGTTGATCGAGGAGATCAAAGAAGGCAAACACAAAGAGCAACACGCTTAAAGATTTCATACCTTTCCATAAAAAAAGGAACCCTCTTCGGGTTCCTTTTTAATATCAAGGTGGTATCTTCTTTAATCTTCCTCTTCTTCGCCCTCTTCTTCGGTCTTTTCCGGGATCTCTACGATAGGTTCATTGAAATCGGCATCGTCATAATCATCTTCATCGTAGTTGGCCATAGTGTTTTCAAGCCTGGTGCTCACTTTTACCAGGTAAATGCTGTCTTCGGTCCTAACCTCGACGGCATCTACAGTTTCATTCTTGGCATTTTTGAATGAAATGATCTGGTCGTCATCATATCCATCAGGATATTTTTCAACTAACAGGCTTAAGATCTCCGGAGTAAGTTTTTTGTAATCAACAATGATTCTTTTCATAAGTAATTCTTTGGGTCATGCATCATAGCGAAAATAGCAATTCATTTTTCCGCCGGCGTTAA
This sequence comes from uncultured Flavobacteriaceae bacterium, assembly GCA_964572365.1. GTDB lineage: Bacteria > Bacteroidota > Bacteroidia > Flavobacteriales > Flavobacteriaceae > Salinimicrobium. The sequence goes on from CAZNFK010000107.1 coordinate 7,345, forward strand.
ATTAAATAAAA
>CAZNFK010000108.1:0-7260 GCA_964572365.1 uncultured Flavobacteriaceae bacterium
TTTGTGGGGTTTGATGATTGTTCTTTTGAAAGAACCTGGAAGGAGGAAGAGATCACTTTTCTTAAAAGTCTTACTCAAAACCTTACCAATGCCTTTGAAAAAAGGATTGCCCTGGAGCAGGTCAAAAAAAGGGAAGAAGAACTTAGAAGAAGTGAACGCAAATTCAAGGCTCTGGTACAGGAAGGGTCTGACATGATCGCAATCGTTGACCTGGAAGGAAGCGCGAAATTCGTCAGCGAAACCTCCAAAACCATTCTGGGAGTTAAACCTGAAGAACTTATTGGCCGAAACCTTTTTGAAATGGTCCATCCTGAAGACAAAGAGAGGTTGAGCAGCGAATTTTTCCAGTTAAGGGAAAAAAAACAGAAAAAATCTACCCCGTACCGTATCCTGAACAAGGAGGGAAAATGGAGGTGGATACAATCTGTCGGCACCAATCTTTGTGATGATCCTGCCGTGGAAGGTATTGTCGTCAACTCGCGTGATATCACCACAGTCGTAGAGCAGGCAAGGGAGATCGAGCACATCAATGAGCGGTATCAATTAGCCGCCACGGCGACAGAAGATCTAATTTATGACTGGGATCTCCAAACGCAGGAAGTCACCCGTTTTCATCGCAGTTTGAAAGAGCTTTTTGGTTACCCCGCAGAGATCGTGAACAAAAGGGAATTCTGGAGAGAGCATATTCATCCCGAAGATTATCCCGAGGAAAAAAGAAAACTTGCTGCTATTCTCGCCGATCCTACCCGCAATTTCATCAAAACGGAATACCGCTTCCGCAGAGCAGATGGCACTTACGCCCGGGTAACCGATAAAGGCTACATATTACGGGATCATAACGGTAAAGCCTTGCGCCTTATTGGAGCTACGAGCGATATTTCGGAGATCACCGCTAAAAAAGAGGCGCTCAAGATCGCTAACAAAAGGTTCCAAATGGCCATGAAAGCCACCAATGAAATGATCTGGGACTGGGATATCGCTACAGATTCGGTTACCCGAAGCAAAGGTTATAAGAACATTTTTGGGTACGACACCAATGATGCCACCTCTGTACACTCCTTCTGGCTTACCAAAGTGGCACCCGAAGATCAATTAAAGATAAGGGCCTCTCTTAATCGTGCGCTGGCCGACCCAAAGCAGGAAAAATGGAAACTGGAATACCGTATGATAAAGGCAGATGGTTCTATTGCTTATGTGAACGACCGCGGTTATATCATTCGAGACAAAGATGGTAAAGCGACGCGCGTGGTAGGCGCCGTCCTGGACGTTACTCATTCCAGAAGGCTCATTAGAAAGATCAAAAGACAGAATACGGTGCTCAAGGAAATAGCCTGGGAACAATCTCATATTGTAAGGGCTCCCCTTGCGCGAATCAAAGGACTGCTCCACCTACTGGAAAATGAGAATTATGAGGAAATTTCCAGGGAACAGGTACTATACCACATACGCACCTCGGCAGATGAACTGGATGGAATCATCAGGAATATAGTCGGCAAAACTGAAGAAATACATGTTCAAACATAAGCTGCCGCCCCACTTCGAAATTTTAGTGGTAGACGATGACAAGATCAGCTGTTTGCTGCACAAAAATCTCCTGAAGGATGCAAATATCGAACAGTCTCCGGAAATCTTCCGAAACGCGAAGCGCGCTTTAGAATATTTGCAAATAAGAAACTGTCAGGACAATTGTTTTTTAATTTTCCTGGACCTGCACATGCCCCTTTACAACGGTTGGGATTTCCTGAACGCGCTAAACAACAGCGATCTGAATTGCCAGGTACATGTTGTTCTGGTCACTTCCTCAATTCAGAAAAAAGATGAATTAACCTCTTTGTGTTTCGAAAAGGTGATTGGTTTTTGCAGAAAACCTCTTAAAGCAGAACACATTCAAAAAGTGCAAAAACTGGAAGAAATATCCGGATATTTCTCTCCGGGGAATACTGTAAAAAGCTTCACATCTTTTGCCGAAGACTCATAATAGCAGGTCCTCTTTTTCTATTTTAGGAAATTAATTCCAACGGAATTTTAGTACCTTCAAAATAAAAATGAAAAAGATAAGCACCGCTCTGGCAGGCTTTGGATCTGGAGGAAAGATCTACAACGCCCCGATAATCTCAAGTGTCCCCGGCTTCTCCATAGATATGATCCTTACCTCAAGCGAGGAGAACCAAAAAGCAGCCAAACAGGATTTTCCCGAAGCCCGTATTGTTGAGGATTTTTCAGAAATAACTGAAAACAAGGAGATCGAACTGGTGATCATTTTACTTCCCAACCACCTTCATTATGAAACCGCGAAAAAAGCCCTTTTGGCAGGTAAACACGTTTTGGTTGAAAAACCTTTTACCGCAAGGGTAAGGGAGGCAGACGAACTCATTCGGCTGGCACGTGAGAACGACCTGATCCTAAGTGTAAATCACAACCGGCGGTGGGACAGCGACATTCGAACCATCAAAAAACTGGTTGACACCAAAAAACTAGGTGAGATCGTGGAATATGAAGCACACTTTGACCGGTTTAGGAACCACATAAAAGACAGCTGGAAAGAAGATCCCGAAATACCCGGCAGCGGGATACTGTACGACCTGGGCAGCCATTTGATCGACCAGGCGTTGATGCTCTTTGGAACTCCTTCGGAAGTGTTTGCGGATATCAGGTCACAACGGGAGGGAGCAAAAGTGCCCGACAAATTCGAGATCCTGATGTTCTACCCCAATTTAAGGGTAAGCCTGAATGCAGGAATGCTGGTAAAGGAAAAAGGTCCCACTTACAGCATTTTTGGCACCCGCGGGAGTTTTTTAAAATATGGAGCAGATGTACAGGAAGAAGCTCTGAAAAAGAGACAAAAGCCGCAGGACGATCCCAACTGGGGAGAAGAACCTGAAACCTTATGGGGAAAACTCAATACTCTGGACGAAGAGAAAAAACTAAAAAGTGAACCGGGAGACTACCGTAAGATCTATGAAAACATCTACAATGCCATCAGTCAAAAAGAAGAATTACTGGTAACCCCCGAGCAGGCAAGGGATGTGATAAAAGTCATTGACCTGGCCTGTCAAAGCAATTCGGCCAAACGAGTTCTGGAATTTAAATAACCATTTAGATCTTTAGTTTGGCAAAGTATTTCTTGGCCTCCTTCAGCACCCGGGGTGCCATAATGAGGGTGGCGGTCATCGTAGGAATGGCCATCAGGGCGAAAAATCCGTCAATAAGATTGATCATCATACTCAAAGAAGTAGTTGCCCCAATCAGGATGCTCAGCACATAGAAATAATTGTAATAATGTTTCCTTTCTGCCCCTATCAGGAATGACAAACATTTAGTTCCGTAGTAAGAATAAGAAAACAAAGAGGATATACTAAAGATTGCGATGCACAGCAATAACAGGTAATTACCGTAAACCGGGATGGAGGCATTAAAAGCAGCCGCGGTAAGGCTAACTCCGTTAACATCTGTAGTTTGCCAAACGCCTGTTACCAGGATCGCCATCCCTGTGAGGGAACAAACCACCAGGGTATCAATGGCAGGACCCAGCATCGCTACAAGTCCTTCACGCACCGGCTCTGTTGTCTTAGCCGCCCCATGAGCCATGGGGGCGGTACCAATTCCCGCCTCATTAGAAAAAGCCCCGCGCCGGATCCCTAAAATGATGATCCCGCCAAGTACTCCTCCCAAAAAGGGTTCTCCGGAGTAATTTTCCGCAGCAAAGGCATCGGTAAAGATCATCGCGAAATAATGCGGTACCACCTCGTAATTTACGATTAGAATTATGAGGACCGACAAAAAATAAAGCGCTACCATGGCAGGCACCAGTCTTGAAACCGTATTACTGATCCTTTCAAGGCCTCCAAAGATCACCACCGCGGTTATAGCTGAAAGGATGAGACCCACAATTAAATTTGAGGTAAAATCGACCTCAACCCCGTTCGGACTTAGCAGGATGTAGTTTATCGCCTGAGTCAACTGGTTCACATTGAAAACCGGAAGCGCCCCGATCAATCCCGCCACGCTGAAAAAAGCGGCCATTGCCCACCATTTTTTTCCAAGACCTTCTGTGATAAAATACATAGGTCCACCCTGTAATTCGCCTTTGGTATCCCTGCCGCGGTACATGACGGCCAGGGTATTGGTAAAGAATTTGGTCGCCATTCCAATAACAGCACTAACCCAAAGCCAAAACATGGCTCCCGGTCCGCCAATGGCAATGGCTACCGCTACCCCGGCGATGTTCCCCATCCCAATGGTGGAGGCAAGTGCGGTTGAAAGGGCTTTAAAATGGTTGATCTCCCCAGGGTCATCGGGATTGTCATATTTTCCCCGCAGCACTTCTATGGAATGCCGTAAATACCTGTAGGGTAAGAATTTCGAATAGATCAGCAGAAATAATCCGCCACCGGTAAGTAATATTAAAAGCGGAAGTCCCCACACAAAGGAGGCAAATTCAGCTATAAACCCGTCTAGTTTAGCCATGAAACAAATATAAAAGAAGCCTTAAGAAAACCTAAATTTTTTTCTGAAGAACATGATCCTAAAATACAGAAGCTAAATGTCACCTTGTCTCCTTCCGAAGTACTTCCAGCGGCGGACTTTTAATGATACCCATGCTGTTGCCCAGTCCTATAACCAGGACCAGGAAAGTAATAGTCGGAAAAATAACCAGGAAAGGGATAAGAGATGGCAAAAACCGGGTATCGAATAGAAACCATGCCATCAACTGAGTACCAATGAGGGATAACAGGATCCCCGAAAGGCTACCCAGCGCCCCCAGGTAAAAATATTCCAGTGCCGTGATCTTCAGGATCTGCCTGCTTTTTGCGCCGAGGGTTCTAAGCAGTACACTTTCCCTGATCCTTTGGTATTTGCTGGTCCTCACCGCACCCAGCAAAACGATGATCCCCGTAAATATGCTGAAGAAAGCCATGAAATTGATGAGCAGTGAGATCTTATCCAGGATATCCCCTATCACCGTTAGCACCTGCCTTAGATCAATTATGGAGATATTTGGAAACTGCCGCACCAGCTCTCTTTGCAAACCGGCTGATGCCTGTTCATTGGGCACTTTAGTGGTCAATACCCGAAATTGCGGAGCATCTTCCAGCACACCTGTCGGGAAAACCAGGGAGAAATTCAATTGCATCCTCGCCCAATCAACAGTTCGGATATTTTGGACCACAGTTGGCATCACCACCCCCTGAACGTTGAAATCCAGTCTATCTCCCACCCCGACTTTCGCATTTTCGGCAAAACCATCGCTAACGGAGATCGGAATGACTTCCCGATCTTTTACTTCGGAAATCCAGCTACCTTGCCTGAGGGTTTCCGAAGAAATAAGAGAATCGCGATAGGTAACCCTGAATTCGTGATTGAGCACCCATTGATTGATCCCTGAGGTGGTATCCTTCCGAAGCTCATTAGAGGGCACTCCGTTTATGCTTTGCACTCGCATGGTGACTATGGGTATGTTATTTATTACCGGATAACCCTGTTGGTTTATAGTGAAAGCCACTTCCTCTTCCTGTGCCGTTTGCACATCAAGCAAGATCATATTAGGGCTGTCTTCTTTACCTTCAATGGCCGCCTGCGCGAGTAACAGATCTTTAGTGAAATAAAGGGTGGAAATGAGAAAAGTCCCCACTCCTATTGCCAGTACGAGGGTGAGGGTTTGGTTTTGAGGACGAAACAGGTTGCGTAAACTTTGACGAGCTTCAAAACTCCAGGAGGTTGGGAAGTATTTTCTAATCAGCTTCATAAAAAGACGGGCTATTCCCGCCAGGATCGAGAAGGTAACCAGAATTCCACTCACAAAAGCAATAGCATATCTCCAGTCTTCCAGCAACCAGAACGCAAAGAGGAAAATAAACAGGAATACCGCCCCTGAGACCCAAATTGCCGATCTACCCGATCGTGATACCTCTTTTTCCTGTACACGAAGGGTTTGCAAAGGGGAAACATACAGGGTTCCCATTAAGGGATACAACGCGAACAACAGGGACATGAAAATTCCCAGCAACAACCCCATAAGGATGGCCTGCAGGGAATAGGTGATCTCAACTTCTAAAGGCAGAAAATCCCCAAGGATCATCGGGAACGACCGCTGCAGGATCAAACCGATAAGAGTGCCTAAAATTCCTCCTAAAAATCCCATTATTGAGATCTGGATTAGATAGATAAGGAAGGTCTGTTTTCGGGTTGCTCCAAGACATTTTAACAGCGCCACCGCCTTCAATTTTCCTTTAATGTAGATATTTATGGCACTGGCAATCCCCACACAGCCTAAGAGCAGCGCGATAAAGGCAACCAGGTTCAGGAATTTCGCGAAATTCTCATACCTGCGACCCAGGCGTTCGCTGGTCGAGGTATGCGTATCAAGGTCGGCATCATTTTCATCAAGAACAGGTTCCAGTTTCTCTTCAAGCTCTTCCATAGAAGCGCCTTCTTCTGCCACAAAATAGAATTCATAATTGATGCGGCTACCCCTTTGCACAAGGCCCGATTCAGCAATAAATTTGTACGGAATGATCACCGGGGGCGCAACCGAGCTGAATATGGCAGAACTCCCGGGTACAGATCTCAATGCTCCGGCAACAGGCAATGTCACAGATCCCAGCTTGATACTGTCACCGGGCCGCACCCCCAGCTGTGCCATGACCGTGGCGTCAACAAGGGCTGCATCCCTGCTGCGGAATTCAGCTGCTGCAGCAAGAGGTTCGGTTTCAAGCTCTCCATAAAAAGGAAATTCGCCTTCGATCCCTCTTACCTGCACCAATTTTGTGGACCCGTCCTTTGAAAAGGCAGCCATAGATGCAAAACTTATCTCCCTTGCGTTGTGACCACCCAGGGAGTCAATAATTTGTTGCACCCGCTCATTCGGGGGTTGATCACTTTCAATGATATAATCGGCTCCCATCAGGGTTTTGGACTGGCGGTCAATATTCTCTCTAAGATTATCGCCAAAAGACTGAATGGAAACCACAGCGGCGATCCCCAAAACTATGGAAGCCATAAAAAGCGTCAGCTTTCTGCTACTCGCTTTTCCGTCTCTCCAGGCCATCTTAAAAAGCCAGGAAAATGAAGTTTTTTGAGATGTAGAGGTCTTTTCTGTTCTCATGGGGCGGAAATATCTTTTGAGACGATCTTCCCACCCTTCAGCCTAAGGATCTTCTGCGTCTTTTGGGCCAGTTCAATATCATGGGTCACAATAATGAGCGTGGTTCCCAGTTCCCTGTTGAGCTCAAAAAGAAGATTTTCCACTTTTTCACCGGT
>CAZNFK010000109.1:0-7048 GCA_964572365.1 uncultured Flavobacteriaceae bacterium
TTAATCGAATTCCGAACCTCTACTATGCTAACAGCGATACTTTCAGGTTTTTTCTTCTCACTTTTCCTGGTTTTTGCAGGAAAATTTATCAAGGGGAAACTTGCTGTACTTTCTGCTCTGGTTCCTTTAGGGTTGTTCATCTACTTCGCGTCCTTTATAAAAAGGATTTCTGAAGGTGAGATCATTACGCAGAATTATGAGTGGGTGCCTTCTTTTGGAGTGAATCTAAACTTTACTTTAGACGGGTTATCCCTGCTTTTTTCGCTGTTAATTACCGGAATTGGCTTTCTGGTTTTCGCATATACAGCCGAATATTTAAAGGGTCACAAATATCTTGACAGGTTCTATGGCTACCTCGGGATGTTCATGGGTGCCATGCTGGGCCTGGTCTTGAGTGACAACCTGATCTCGCTTTTCGTTTTTTGGGAACTTACCAGTATCAGTTCTTTCTTCCTGATAGGGTTTAATAACACCAGCCTGGCTTCGCGGAAATCGGCTATTCTGGCTCTGGCGGTTACCGGTTCGGGAGGCTTTCTGTTTTTGGCCGGCTCCTTATTGCTGGGAAGCGTCGCCGATACCTACAGCATAACCGAAATGGTAGGTCTCAGCAATGAGATAATTAGTAGTGAATTCTATATTGGGATAGTGATCCTGCTTTTTGGCGCGGCCTTTACCAAATCTGCTCAATTCCCGTTTCACTTCTGGTTACCGGGGGCAATGAAGGCGCCCACGCCCGTTTCTACCTACCTGCATTCGGCTACTATGGTAAAAGCAGGTATTTACCTGCTCTTGAGGTTTACTCCTGTTTTAGGTGGTGAGGAGATCTGGAACAATACCTTGATCATAATTGGTGGGATTACCATGTTCTATTCGGCCGTTCATACGTTGTTCAGGACAGATCTTAAAGGAGTACTGGCGTATTCGACAATTTCGGTCCTGGGAATTTTGGTATTTCTTATAGGCCTGGGAACCGAATATGCATTGACGGCGGCGGCTGTTTACATTGTGGTGCACGCTTTATATAAAGCCACGCTCTTCCTGGTTACCGGAATTATTGACCATGAGACCGGTACACGGGATGTCACTGTGCTTTCAGGATTGAGAAAGGTGATGTTACCTGTGGCAATAGCGGGGTTCTTAGCGGCAATTTCCAGCGCAGGAATGCCTCCTACCATTGGGTTCGTCGGAAAAGACCTTGTTTATGAATCTACCCTGCACATGGGAGATTGGTCAATCGTATTGACCGTGCTTGCCATAGCAACTAATATACTCGTACTCTACGCCGGATTTGTTGCCGGAATTAAACCTTTTACCGGAAGATTGCCCGAGGCACAATCTAAAGTTCACATGCCGGGATTCCTGATGTGGTTTCCGCCAATGCTTCTCGCTATATTAGGTCTAATAATCGGGATCTATCCTGCTTTTATTGATGGCCCTATTGTGAAAGGGGTAGTGAATGCTGTGGGGATGGGAGACGAACAAATTCATCTTAAGCTATGGCATGGCTTTAACCTGATCCTGTTGCTTAGTGCAATAACCCTTACGTTGGGGATTCTTCTTTATTTCCTTCTGAAGCCATCTAAAAAAAGGGAAAAAGCCATTCAGAAATTCGATTTTATAGCTCCTAAAAATCTTATCCTGAATTTTGGATCTGGAGTCTGGCATTTTTCAAACCTTTGGACAAGGGTCTTTCAAAACGGATTTTTAAGGAATTATGTTTCCACGATCATCCTGTTCCTGGTGGTGTTGGTGGGTTACTCCCTATTTAACGGAGAGCAGAGATTTTATGTGGATTTTTCATCCTTTTCGAGGATGACCTACTATGAAATGATCTTGATGGGGATAATGTTCCTGTCTGTGCTTTTCGTAGTAGGAGCTCGTTCAAGGTTGACAGCTGTGGTGGCAATGGGAGTGGTAGGTTATGCGATCTGTCTTATGTTCGTGATCTACAGCGCACCAGATCTTGCCATGACCCAGTTTTCGATAGACACCCTTACAGTGATTCTATTCGTGTTGGTGTTGTCAAGCCTTCCGAAGTATTTGTCCATTTCAGATTATAAAATGAGGATCATTGACGGGGTTCTTTCTATAGGGTTTGGACTGCTTATCACCCTTATCTCGCTGGAAGTACTCAGCGAGCCTGTGAACAAGGATGTGAGTAATTTCTATGCAGAAAATGCCTACGTTCTTGCTAAAGGAAAGAACGTGGTCAATGTGATCCTCGTAGACTTCAGGGGGTCTGATACGTTAATTGAGATATCTGTATTGACCGTGGCTGCCCTTGGGGTATTCAGCTTGCTTAAACTTCGGCTTAAGCGTGATGACAGGGAATTAAAAGATTAAGGAAGTAAATAAGAAGAAGATGAAGACGATAATTTTAAGAACCGCCTCAAACTACATGCTGCCCTTGCTGCTGGTCTTCTCTGTGTTTATCTTGCTGCGCGGGCATTATTTGCCCGGAGGGGGTTTTGTGGGTGGACTTATAGCTTCTATTGCTTTTGTGTTACATGCTTTTGCAAACGGGCTGGGAAATACAAAGAACTTGATCAAGATCCATCCGGGATTTTTAATGCCGGTAGGATTAGGGTTATCTTTCCTCAGTGGTTTGGTACCTATGTTGGGAGTGGGGAAGCCTTTCATGACCGGCATGTGGTATCCAGAAAAAATAGCCGTAGTGGGAAGTCTGGGTTCGGCTTTGTTTTTCGACATAGGAGTATATCTAGTAGTGGTGGGAGTTACTCTAACCATTATCTTTTCAATCTCAGAATCAACCTAATTTATGGAAATTCTACTGGCAATAATGATTGGTACCCTCTACGCTTCCGGGATATACATGATCCTTCGGCGTAGCCTTGTAAAGTTGATCATAGGGATCATCTTGATTGGGAATGGGGCCAACCTCCTAATATTTTTGCTTGGAAGGATCGCCAAGGGCAGCCCTCCCATAATACCCGAGGATTCCAAGGTCTTTATTGAGGCCTATTCAGATCCTCTTCCGCAGGCTTTGATACTCACCGCCATCGTCATTAGTTTCGGCCTTCAGAGCTTCGCTATTGTTTTGGTGAAAAGAGCACATAAAGTGGTCAAAACAGATGACCTTGATGAAATGAACGCAACAGACGAATTCTCATGATCGAACAGTTATTAATGTATCCTTTACTGCTTCAAATGGCTTTGGCCATTATCCTGATGTTCGCCTGGAATAAAACCGGCTGGCAAAAATTCATCAGTATTTCCGGGAGTGTCCTCAATCTGGCGCTGGCTGTATGGTTAATGATGTTTGTATGGCAAAACGGGACCCAAACGGTACAGGCCGGTAACTGGGAAGCTCCATTTGGGATCACCTTTGTGGCTGATACTTTTTCGGCTACCCTGGTGCTGCTAACTGCTATCGCGGGACTCGCCGTGTCAAGTTTCTCCTCGGGTTCTGTGATCCCACCACGGTTGAAATTCGGATTTTTCCCCATTTTTCACTTCCTGCTGTTAGGGCTTAACGGAGCCTTTCTAACCGGAGATATTTTCAACCTTTACGTTTGGTTCGAGATCATCATCATCACTTCTTTCGTATTGTTGACCATAGGAGGTGAAAAAGCCCAACTCGAAGGAGCTGTGAAATATTTTACGCTGAATATCCTTGCCTCGGTTATATTTCTTACTGCTATCGCGGTGTTGTACGGCCTCACCGGAAGCCTCAACATGGCCGACCTTGCCTCTAAAGTCGCGGCCGTGGAAAATAGAACTCTTGTACAGGTGAATGCCCTGCTTTTCCTGGTTGGTTTCGGGATCAAAGCTGCGGTTTTTCCGCTGTACTTCTGGTTACCGGCCTCATATCATACCCCGCCATCTGCCGTTTCTTCCATTTTTGGAGGATTGCTTACTAAAGTGGGGGTGTATGCCCTTATACGGGTCTTTACTCTGATCTTTGAATTAGACAGTCTTCTGGAAAATGTATTTCTGGTCATTGCTATTCTCACCTTATTCAGTGGGGCCATTGGAGCTATTGTTCAAAATAATATAAGAAAGATATTTTCCTACCTGGTGATTTGCCACATTGGGTATATGATAGCCGGACTGGGAATGATGACCGAGGTGGCTATTGCCGGAGCGGTCTTTTATTTGATCCATGACATTATTGTTAAGACGAACCTTTTTATGGTGAGTGGAGTGATCTATAAGTTCAAAGCAAACCACAATATCAAAAAACTCGGGGATCTTTATGCAGATTACCCCAGGATGAGTTTATTGTTCGCGATACCTTTATTTTCGTTAGTTGGGATTCCTCCGCTTTCAGGATTCTGGCCTAAGCTGTCACTTATTGGCGCGGGTTGGGATACTGGAAATTATGTGGTCATAGCCAGCATACTTTTCGCCAGTTTTATCACCCTTTTTGTTATTGTGAAATTGTGGGGAGAAGTTTTCTGGAAGAGTGGTGAAAAATTACCTGTACTGCGGAATTTTCCGTATTTTAAAACTTTGACGTCTGTTCAAAAAGTTCAGATGGTGGCACCTATCGTGTTCCTGGCCATAGTGAGCCTGTACATTGGTTTTGCAGCTGAAAATATCCAGCTCCTGGCTTCGAGAATAGCCTTTGAACTAATGGATAACCAGGAATATATTGATGCCGTATTAAAATAATTGAAGAATGAAAAACCGGTTTTTAGCAAACTTAATTCTCACTTTCATCTGGGTTGCCCTTACCGGAAGTTTTGCATTTGCTAATGTGGTATTCGGATTTTTTCTGAGTTACTTCCTGCTTTTCGTGATCACCCGTGGAAGTGGCCGGGCACGCTATTTCAGGCTGGTACCCAAGGTGGTTTCTTTTTTCTTTTTCTTCTCTTATGAATTGATCAAAGCAAATCTCCAGGTGGCCTGGGAAGTAGGAACGCCCAGCTTTCACATGACTCCGGGTATCGTGGCTGTTCCGCTTGATGTTACTTCAGACGGGGAAATTACCATGCTGGCGAACCTTATTACACTTACTCCGGGAACCCTTAGCCTGGATGTTTCTGAAGATAAAAAGGTGCTTTACGTTTATTCGATGTATATCACGAATAAAGAAGACTTTATTAAAGGAATAAAAAATGGTTTTGAAAAACGCATTATAGAACTATATTCATGAGTCTAGATGATTATTTATATTTTATTATCCTCCCGGTTCTAAGCATATCGATTCTTCTGGTGTTCGTGAGGTTCGTTAAAGGTCCCACAATTTCTGACAGAGTAATTGCGGTAGATCTTCTGGTGACTTCGGGCATTGGGATCATCGCTGTGTATAGTATTCTTACACATCAGCCCACATTCCTCGATATTGCCCTGATCCTCGCATTGATCGGATTTTTGGCTACAGTGGCCTATTCATTCTATATTCAAAAAAGAAAAAATAAATGATCTCTATAGTTATAGCTGTTATCGCCACTTTAGGAACCCTGTTTGTCTTACTTGCAGCCGTGGGTATCCTCAGGATGCCAGACACCTATCTTCGTATGGCTGTGACCACCAAGGCAGCTACCTTGGGTATAGGATTGATCCTCATCGCGGCCGCTATTTACTTTTATGACTTTTCCACCACCACGAGGGTTTTGGCGATCATCCTGTTTATCTTATTAACCGCTCCTGTGGGGGCTCATTTGATTGGCAAAGCCTCTTACATTTCAGGAAATAAACTTTGGGAGGGATCAATTATGGATGACCTCAAAGGAAAGTACCGAAAGACCGGAAAACACGTTAGTGCCCCAAAGAATCCCGATAAGAAAGATGAAACAGAGGAGGAGGATATCTAATCTTCGGTTTTATGATCGGGATCCCGGTTCAGTTTCTTGTTGATGTACTTGTCCATATATCCGAAAAAAACATTCACAAAGACAATAAGCAGGGTCAATACCAGAAGTTCTGAGTAGAGTCCTACGGCGGCAAGGCATCCCGCACCGGCACTGCACCATACCGTGGCGGCAGTGGTCAAACCCCTAACCGTTGTACCCGTATGTAGGATTACACCCGCGCCAATAAAACCTATTCCTGTAACCACCTGCCCCATAACACGGGTAATGTCTACAGAAGGTTCCCCCCTAAAATGAAAGGACACCAGAACGAAGACTGCGGCTCCCAGGGAAACAAGCGCATTGGTTTTCAAGCCGGCATTCTTGTTCCTAATCTCCCTTTCTACTCCAATAAATAATCCCGAAAGTAAAGCAGCTCCTATCCGGAGGCCAAAATCCCATAATTCCATAGACTCGCTGAAAAGTTATATTTTTACTTCCATGCAGAAGCTTCCATTAAAATTAGTTAAAAACCTTCAGTTAAGAAAGCAAACCAATTCCTTTAGAAAATTGGATGTCAACGCCCCGTTGATCGATCTTGCTTCCAATGATTATCTGGGCTTTTCAGCCAATTTATCAATTTTTGAGGAGGCCCAACGAATTTTAAGAGAGAAGGATCTGTTAAAAAACGGAGCGGGTGGTTCCAGGCTTTTGACGGGTAATCACAAGCTTTACGAACTTGCCGAAATTGAGATTGCGAAATTCTTTTCTTCGGAAAGCGCCCTCATCTTTAACTCAGGATACGACGCCAACGTCGGATTTTTTGCAAGTGTACCGCAGCGAGGTGACGTTATAATCTTCGACGAATTTTCCCATGCCTCCATTCGCGACGGGATTTCCCTGAGTAAAGCAAAGGCTTATAAATTTAGGCATAATGACCTGAAGGACCTGGAAGAAAAAATAATTCGGGTGAAAAACGCTTCTTTTGAAGGGGAAGTCTACATTGTGAGTGAAGGAGTTTTTTCCATGGACGGAGATGTTCCACCGCTTCACGGGCTGGTGGAGCTTTCAGAAAAGTACGATTGTTTACCGGTCATTGATGAAGCTCATTCTGCCGGAGTGATAGGAAAGAATGGTCTAGGGCTTGTGGTGGAGCTTTCCCTTCAGGAAAAGATCTTCGCAAGATTGATCACTTTTGGCAAGGCCATGGGAGCCCACGGCGCTGCAATACTGGGCAGCAGGGAACTCAGGGATTACCTGGTAAATTATTCCCGCAGTCTTATCTATACAAC
>CAZNFK010000110.1:0-6946 GCA_964572365.1 uncultured Flavobacteriaceae bacterium
TTTGCGGCCTTCAAAACTAACACATAATGTTCAATAAAATTTACAAATTAATAATAGCCGGGATCATTTTTGCCCTTGCCATCTGGCAATTTGTTGAAGGCAATATAGGCAACGGCATCGCTCTAATTCTCTTAGCCGGAATTTTTATCTTCCTCTATTATAAGAACGAAATGATCCTGATGGCCTTTTTAAGGCTTAGAAAACAGGATTTTGAAGGAGCCAAGAAATGGCTTGATAAAATAAAAGATCCCGAAAAAGCCCTGGTGACAAAACAACAGGGTTACTACTGGTACCTTCATGGGCTAATGGTTTCTCAAACCAACATCACTCAGGCTGAAAAATTCTTTAAACGCGCTATAAAATTGGGGCTTAGTATGAGCCAGGACCTGGCAATGGCTAAACTTAATCTTGCGGGTATTGCCATGACAAAGCGCAGAAAGAGAGAAGCGCAAATGTTGTTACAGGAAGCTAAAAAGCTGGACAAGCACAACATGCTGGACGAGCAGATAAGAATGATGAAACAGCAAATGAAAAAGATCTAAAAATCTACAGTAAAGGAGCCCATAAACGACAAAAGGACTCCTTTACTTTTTTAAACGCAGATCGCTCCAGCCACTCATCAAGGATATTTGGTGAACAATCTTTCAGGTCTTCCAAAAATGTTTCCTCCAGCTCTTTACTGATCTTTACATTATAAAAAAGAGCATTTATTTCAAAGTTAAGAAGGAAGCTCCGGTTATCCATATTACAGGTGCCCACAGTAGAGAACACTCCATCTACGACCATGGTTTTTGAATGCACCATTCCCTTGCAGTAATGATATACCTCAATTCCAGATTCCAGCATTTGCTCTATGTAGGAATTGGTTGCATATTTCGCTGCCCAGGAATCGCCTGTGTAAGGAATGATCAATTTCACATCTACTCCGCTTCGGCTTGTGGTACAAAGCGCGGTAAGGATTTCGTCGTTGGGAATAAAATAAGGGGTAGTGATGTAAATATAATTTTCGGCAGTGGTAATTGCGAGTAGCACCGCCTCCATGATGTTGGCGAAATCTGTGTCCGGCCCGCTGGAAGCTATTTGCACGGCAACATTCTCCTCGATCTTTACCTTCGGAAAATATTCTTCTTTGATCTCCACTTTTTCATAGGTGAGAAAATCCCAGTTGTACAGAAATTGAGTTTGCAGGGATTTGACGGCATGACCTTCGATCCTGGAATGCGTATCGCGCCAGTACAATTCAGAATCTTCACGATTCACATACAGGTCACAGATGTTAACTCCGCCAATATAACCAATGATGCCATCTATGATCACAATTTTGCGATGATCGCGATAATTAAGCCTTCGGGTAAGGTTTGGGAACCATACCGGCATAAAAGCGTAAACCTCTACCCCGGCCGATTTCATTTTCGCAACCCCTCTTCGGGTCATTTTGCTGCCCACATAGTCATAGATCACCTTTACAGAAACTCCTTCCCTGCTCTTTTCACAGAGAATATCCATTACTTTATTTCCAATAACATCATCATCGAGAATATAATATTCAAGGTGAATATGATGTTTGGCCTTCCGCAGATCTTCAAAAAGGGCTTTGAATTTATTCTCCGCATTCTGAAGTATGGTAACATTATTCCTGAATGTAAGTGCAGCCTTCTGGTTATTCTGAAGCAGGTTGATGAGCTTTGACTTTTTCGCCACAACAGGATCATTTATTTCCCGCACCTGTGCCTCCTCAAACAGGAATTTTTGCTCCCATTCTTTGATTCGCTTGTGGGAGTAAATATCTTCTCTTTTGAAGATCTTGCTCTTGCGATATTCCTGTCCAAAAAAATAATAGATAAAAATACCAATAAATGGCAGGGCCAGTAGGGCAAGTATAAAGGAAAGGGTCTTTGTAGGGTTCCTGTTGTGTAAAACTATAAATGCCGCGGTTCCTATCGCGATAATATAATTCAGGATCAAAAGGGAAACCCAGACGTTTTCCTTTATAAAGTTCAGCATGTTATTCTATTGGTGAATAATAACCTTTTTCGGGCAGTTCTATAAGATATTCTTTTCCGGATTTGTTATTGAGATGGGTTTCCCTTAACCACGGATTATGGATCTTCAGAATCTTATAATTGATCCCGAAATCTTTGGCGAACTTCGCGAAATCGGTCACCGCAGTGTCCACCTTCACTTTATAAGAAGGAACATCTTTGTAAAGGTCCTTTTGCCTGAAGTTGAATCCATACTTCTCAGGATTGTTCATGATCTCTTTTAGAGCCAGGATCCTGAATACATACCTTCCGGTCTCTTCGCCCAAGAGCAGGTCGTAATAGTTCTCAACATCCTGCCGTTCCCGCTGTTTGTCAACTCCATAATTTCCGGCGTTATAAGCGGCGGCAGCAAGGGTCCAGTTCCCAAAACGCTCTTTGGATTTCTTGAGGTATTCGGCAGCGACGCGAGTCGATTTCTCCAGGTTGTAGCGCTCATCAACGTTGTCATTGATCTCCAGTCCGTATTCTTTCCCTGTAGATTCCATGATCTGCCAAAAACCACGCGCCCCTGCCGGGGAAACCGCATTGGTAAGGCCACTTTCTATCACCGCGAGATACTTAAAATCATCGGGCACCCCATATTCTGCCAATATAGGCTCTATAACAGGAAAATACTTGTTAGCCCTTTTCAGAAGTAGCAAAGTATTCGATTGCCAGTATGTATTAACCAGCAGCTCCCTGTCCATTCGCTCGTAAATATCAGGGATCTCAACAGGAACAGGTTCTCCTGCAAATTCAAGATCTTCGGGCATAGGTAAGGCATAAACATTATAATCGTTGATCATTTTCTTTTCCTGGTTCTCATCGCTCGGCGCATCCTGCACAGCATTGATACCTAAAACACAAACGATCACCAGGCTAACGGCTATAAGTACATTTCTCAATTTCATCTTCAGTTTTTTATGTAGACTTTAATTTTGCTTTTTCACTCAATTTTCCCGTTAAAATGATCTCCTCCAGGTTTTCATTG
The DNA here is from genome assembly GCA_964572365.1 of uncultured Flavobacteriaceae bacterium. Classification (GTDB taxonomy): domain Bacteria; phylum Bacteroidota; class Bacteroidia; order Flavobacteriales; family Flavobacteriaceae; genus Salinimicrobium. Next base: position 3,013 of record CAZNFK010000110.1, read on the forward strand.
AACCACCTGAATCTGTTAATGATCATAATATGAGTACCCCCGGGCACCGTAATACAGCCCCTAATATATTTATAGGGAAAGATAAGATCTTTGTCCCCATGAATATGGACCACTCCCGGCATCGGCTCCGGTTGGTCCCAGCACACCATTTTTTCAATTGCCCAGTCCAGATAACGGGTATCTGTAATAGACATGTATTTCTGGTAAAGCTTCAGTCGTTTTCTAATAAAATCACTGAAAGCGATCCTTTCAAAAGCATCAATATGACTTGCCAGGGAGGTTGGAAGGATCCTGAAGATCCCTGTGCACCTTGCTACCCTCATCCTTCTTGGCAGTTCCTTTTCAGATTTTACACTTGAAATGATGATCACTCTTTTAACCTGCATGAATCGGGCCATTTCCTGCACTACAACTCCCCCAAAAGAAACACCAATCAATACGGGGTTTTCATGTCTCACCCTTTTACACATCCGCAGGGCATAATCTTCTAGTGATTCTTTCGGCTTTGGCAGCAGCCAATCCAGCCAGTGGATCTTAAATTTACCTTCCGGAAGTTGGATCTTCTCAAAGATCGTAGGATTTGCAGCCAGACCGGGCATGCAATAGACGTGAATAACGGGGGTTTTCTTCATTTTTTACAGCTCCTTCAGCTGAAAATTCGCACAAAAAGGTTAACTTTATAGTCAAATTTAAAGGAATTTCATGGCTTCCGGTAAATTTTAAGATAATTTTTCTCTTCGACATTTCCGGCTTAAATAAAAGATCCGGAAGAATTAGTAAAAAAGGTCAATTATTCTGGCTGATTTTTTGATATGCATTAAGCAACAAACACTTACAACACCATGGAAACTGAAATATCTATAACAGACAATGAGTTCTTACGCCAGTTCGAAACCGAATTAGAAGGAGAGCTCGCAAAGATAGAATACTCCTCCCAGGACCGTAAAATCTTTCTTACCAAACTGGTGATGAGCGATACGTTGAAAGAGAAAGGATACCTCGAACCTTTTATCGCAAAAGTACTTGACGTGATAAGGGAAAGGGAGATTCGTGTAATGCCCACAAGCCCTGCCGTGGCAAGATTCATGAGAAAACACCGCAGGAAATATAAAGATATGTTACCTGTGGGTATTAATATTTAAGCTAACGCCGGTTCCTGTACAAATTCAAATCTTACCAGGCCGTCTTCATCGATCTTTTGCAGTTCGATCTGGTGAAGGGTATTGACTAATCCCGGATTCCACGGAGTCTTCACTTTTACGTAATTCTCTGTAAAGCCGTGAATATATCCTTCTTTATTTTCGCCTTCAAAAAGCACTGTCCTGGTTTTTCCTAATTGGGACTCATAAAAGGCTCTCCTTTTTTTGGCTGAAAGTCCGCGTAACATTTTACTTCTTTTTTTCCTGACTTTTGATGGCACTACCCCTTCCATTTCTGCAGCCAGGGTATTTTCCCTTTCAGAATAAGTAAATACGTGCAGGTAAGAAATATCCAGTTCATTCAGGAAGTTGTAGGTCTCCAGGAAATGTTCATCTGTTTCCCCGGGAAAACCAACGATCACATCTACTCCAATACAGGCATCGGGCATGACATTTTTAATACGAGTCACCCTGTCCACATATAACTCCCGCATATAACGACGGCGCATTGCCTTCAGCACTTCATTGCTGCCACTCTGCAGCGGAATGTGAAAATGCGGTACGAAAGCCTTACTGCCAGCGACAAAATCTATAGTTTCATTTTTGAGGAGATTAGGCTCGATCGAGGAGATCCTGAGGCGTTCAATCCCTTGTACCTCATCAAGCGCTTTTACCAGGTCAAGAAAAGTATGCTCGTGTTTTTTATTGCCAAATTCCCCTTTTCCGTAGTCTCCAATATTAACCCCGGTAAGGACAATTTCCTTGATATTCTTTTCTGAAATCTTTTTGGCATTTTCAAGTACGTTCTCCAAAGTGTCACTTCGGGAGATACCTCGCGCCAACGGAATGGTACAATAGGTACATTTATAATCACACCCATCCTGTACCTTAAGAAAAGCCCGTGTCCTGTCGCCAAAGGAGTAGGATCCCACGTAAAAATCAGCTTCCTGGATCTCGCAGGAATGGATCTCTCCAAAATCATTTTTGGTAAGGTCGTTCAGGTAATTGGTGATCTTGAACTTTTCGGTCGCGCCCAAAACAAGATCCACCCCGTCAACAGCAGCCAGTTCTTCGGGCTTTAGCTGGGCATAACACCCTACAGCGATCACAAAGGCATTTTCATTTACCTTCTGAGCCTGTTTCACGATGGTTTTAAAGCGCTTATCGGCATTATCTGTAACAGAACAGGTATTGATGACGTAAATATCTGCAGCTTCAGTAAAATCCACCCTTTGAAAACCTTCATCTTTGAAACTTCTGGCGATGGTTGATGTTTCTGAAAAATTTAATTTACAACCAAGGGTATAAAACGCTACTTTTTTTTGGCTTTCCATAATTCTCTATTCCGGAAGCGAACAAACTTAAAGCTCCCATTTTCAATTCATTACACACCTTTACAGTAATCAACTTTAAAGGCCTGCAAAGATACCAACTATTATTGGTAATGTAAAACATGAAAACGAGCATAAAACAAAGACTCCACAAACAAGAAACCCCAAAAAAAAGTCTCAAAAATACCATTTTCGAGACCTCTCCTTTTTTACTTCTGATCATTGATCATTGTAAAATATATTACCCTCTTCTGTATTTCTGAGTTTGCTCAAAAACCTCCTCCAGGATGGCCTTATCTTCTTCAGAAAATTCAATATCTCTTCTGGCCATTACCTTTTCGGCTACCTCAAAGGCCTTGATCGTTTTATAGGTGGTAGTACCCCCGCTTCCGCCCCAGCTGAAACTAGGGATGAAATTCCGTGGAAAACCGGCTCCAAAGATATTGGCGCTAACACCAACTACCGTTCCGGTGTTGAACATGGTGTTGATCCCGCATTTGCTGTGGTCGCCCATCATCAATCCACAGAACTGCAAACCTGTGGGCGCGAATCTTTCCGAAGCATAATCCCATAAACGGACTTCGGCGTAATTGTTCTTTAAATTTGAGGTATTGGTATCGGCACCAAGGTTACACCATTCTCCCAAAACCGAATTTCCAAGGAAGCCGTCGTGTCCTTTATTAGAATACCCAAAAATGACAGAATTGTTCACCTCTCCCCCAACTTTGCTGTGAGGCCCTACGGTGGTTGGCCCGTAGATCTTGGCTCCCAGTTTCAAAGTGGCGTGATCACATAGCGCAAAAGGTCCACGAACAATACTGCCTTCCATAACTTCGGCATCTGCCCCTATATACACCGGACCTTCAGAAGCATTGATGATCGCACATTCCATTTTGGCACCCTCTTCCAAAAACACATTTTCGGAGGCTATAACCTGGTTGGTCGAAGAAATTGGCTGACTTTTCCTGTCATGAGTGAGCTGCTCAAAATCGGCGGCAATAGCTTCGCCATTCAACTTGAAAATATCCCAGGTGTGTTCGATTCGAAAAGGTTTTCCTTCGAGCTCAATGGAAGTACAGGTCTCAAAATCTACGTCCTGATCTTCATAGGCGAAAAAAGCCACAATATCTTCCTCATGAAAAATGGCTTCTCCGGGCTGCAGGTTGGTGACCTGCTCTACCAATTCCCCCGTAGGCAAAAAAGCGGCATTGATCATCACATTTTCTTCCATTTCAACCATGGGCCACTTCCCAGAGAGATAGTCTTCGGTGATCGTAGAGGTAGTGGTGTTCAGGTATTTTTCCCATTTTTCCCTAATGGTCAAAATCCCTATCCTGATATCGGCAACGGGTCGGGTAAAAGTAAAAGGCAGCAACTGGTTCCTGGCGGCCCCGTCAAAGAGTATATAATTCATGGGTTGGTTTCTTTTAAGGTAAAGGTACGAGTAAATTTAAAAAAGGGAAA
>CAZNFK010000111.1:0-3833 GCA_964572365.1 uncultured Flavobacteriaceae bacterium
CATTGATGTTGCCGACAACGGGACCATAGCCGTGGACAAAGCGAAGAACAAGGACTTTGACCTCATTTTAATGGATATTCACATGCCGGGTATTAGCGGGATCGAAGCTACAAGAGAGATCAGGAAATTCAATCCCACCATCCCCATTATCGCCCTTACCGCGGTAACTCTTGATGAAAATCTGGATGAATTCTACCTCAACGGCTTTACAGATATCATCCCGAAACCCTATAAAACAGAGGAATTCTTTCAAAAGATCAATAAATACCTCAGCCAGCAGGAGGCCTCGGTCTAAAGATTGGCATGCGGTTTGATAAAAAGGTTATATCAGATTATTGAAAGAAGATAGTTTGAATTAGCCAAGATAAAAAATGAGACTTTCCACGGTCTCATTTTTTTTGCGCGAAATCCAGCACTTGCCTCTCAAAATTGTCTTGTCTTTCCAGAAGCCGGGTCGTGATAGGAAGGTAGAATAAATTCTCTCCTAAAAGCTCATTTTTGAGCCTCATATAATCTTTTTCGGTAGTGAGGATCAGCTCTTTTGATTGCAACTCCTTAATTTCTGAAGCCGTGAAATTATGATGGTCGGGAAAAGCCAGGTGCTCGAATTGGAGCGAATGACTTTCCAGGTGTTCCACCAAGGGCTTCGGATTAGCTATTCCGGTAACCAGGGTAAAATGTCTTTTCTGAAGCTCCTCAAGGGGTAAAACCGAATTCTTTCCGAAGATATTATGGCTATACGAAATGCCGCTGAAGAAAAGCTCCTGCCCAGACTTTAACCGAAGTCTGTTTTTGATGTCCTCCCTCTCGCCGGAAGAAAGATTTGTTGGACATTTGGTCACCACCACGATATCTGCCCGTGCCGCTCCTGATCCCGGTTCACGAAGATTCCCGGCAGGAAGCACAAGATCGTCTTTATATAAATTTCCGTAAGGTGTAAGCAAAAGGTACAGACCTGCCGTAACTTTGCGATGTTGAAAAGCATCGTCCAGGATGATCACTTCGGGCGGAGGAACCTGCTTTAGCAATTGATCTATACCGTGACGGCGGCTTTCGTCAACCGCAACCGTAACTTCAGGAAATTTATTTTTGAACTGTAAAGGCTCATCCCCTACTTCAGCAGCCGATTCTTTCCCGCTGAGCAGGTGAAAACCTTTAGTACTGCGTTTGTATCCGCGGCTAAGAGTAGCCACTCTGTGATCTTCCTTCAGCAGTGAAATGAGATATTCCACCATCGGAGATTTCCCGGTGCCGCCCACGCTAAGGTTGCCCACCGCAATCACGGGAATATCATATGCTTCGGAAGAGAAAATTCCCCGGTCATATAATTTATTCCGAAGCAACATCACTCCACCATATAAAAGAGAGAACGGATAAAGAAGTTTTCTTGCTGAAGACATGCAGCGAAGTTACTTTTTTTGGAGAAATGAAAGAATATTTTTTCTTTAGTCGGTAGTCGGTAGTCGGTAGTCAGTAGTGAGATATAGTTTACAATTGATAAACATAAACTACCGACTAAAGACTAATGACTATTCACTATATTTGATTTCTTCCGAATAAATTCAATCTATGCTTATAAAAGACATCATCTCTGCGCTTGAAGAACTTGCACCTCTCAACTATGCTGAGGATTTTGACAACGTGGGACTGTTAACCGGCTCCCCCGAATGGGAGGTCACAGGAGCCCTGGTCACTCTGGACACTCTGGAGGAAGTGGTGGACGAAGCCATTGCCAGGAACTGCAACCTTATTGTGAGCTTTCACCCTATCATCTTTTCGGGTCTGAAACGTCTCACGGGAGCAAATTATGTGGAAAAGGCAGTTTTAAAGGCTATCAAGAACGACATCGCCATTTATGCCATACACACCGCGCTTGACAATCATTTTAGGGGAGTGAATGACAGGATCTGCGAAGAACTGAACCTCATTAACCGAAAGATCCTGGTGCCACAGCAAAATACTATCAAAAAACTGGTGACATTCGTTCCCAAGGCAGATGCTGAAAAAGTGCGGGATGCTTTATTCACTGCCGGCGCAGGTAGCATAGGGAATTACGACAACTGCAGTTTCAACCTTAACGGCAGCGGCTCCTTTAAAGGAAATGAAGATTCCAATCCGGTGATAGGTGAAAGGGGAAAAACTCATTTTGAAGAGGAAACCCAGATAGGGATCACCTTTCCGAAACATTCGGAAAAAGCAGTTCTAAAAGCCCTTTTTGAGAGCCATCCTTACGAGGAAGTAGCTTATGAGGTAACCAGTCTGGAAAATGTGAATCAGCATATAGGGATCGGAATGGTAGGCGAGCTGGAGGAAGAAATGGAGGAAAAAGCTTTCCTGGCCCTGGTCAAGGAAAGATTTGGTTCGGGGTGCATCAGGCATTCGGCATTACTGGGCAAAAAGATCAAAAAAGTAGCCGTTTTAGGCGGTAGTGGCAGTTTTGCGATCAATAAAGCTAAAAATGCGGGTGCCGATATCTTCCTGACGGCCGACCTGAAGTATCACGACTTCTATAAAGCCGAGGGAAAACTGGTGCTGGCAGACATTGGACACTACGAAAGCGAGCAGTATACAAAAAACCTCTTAGGTTCTTATCTTAATAAAAAATTTGCTAATTTTGCAGTCGTTTTAACAAACACAGATACCAATCCTATCAAGTATTTTTAACTATGGCAAAAAAAACCGATGTTACTGTAGAAGAGAAGTTAAGAGCGTTGTACGATCTTCAACTTATAGATTCCCGCGTGGATGAGATAAGAAATGTACGAGGTGAACTTCCGCTGGAGGTAGAAGATTTAGAAGATGAAGTAGCCGGCTTAAATACCCGTTTGGAAAAACTGGATGCCGATCTTGAAGTGATCGATCAGGACATCAATACCAAGAAAAACCTTATCGAGGATGCAAAAGCCTCGATCAAGAAATACACCGAGCAGCAAAAAAATGTTCGTAACAACCGCGAGTTCAACGCCCTTTCAAAAGAAGTGGAGTTCCAGGAACTGGAAATAGAGCTTGCCGAGAAACAGATCAAAGAATACCGCGCACAGATCGAGCAGAAGAAAGAAGTGATCGAGCAGACCAAAGAGCGTCTTAATGAACGCAAGAACCACCTTGATCACAAGAAAAGCGAATTGAACGAGATCCTTTCTGAAACCGAAAAAGAGGAAAAAGCTCTTATCGAAAAGTCAAAGGAATTCGAAAAGCAGATCGAAGAGCGTTTGGTAAATGCTTACAAAAGGATCAGATCTAATGTAAAGAACGGATTGGCTGTAGTACCTATTGAAAGAGGTGCTTCGGGAGGTTCTTTCTTCACCATTCCGCCGCAGGTACAAATGGAGATCGCAGGACGCAGAAAGATCATTACCGATGAGCATAGCGGGCGTATTCTTGTAGACGAGGAACTGGCGCAGGAAGAAAGAGAGAAAATGAACGAATTCTTCTCCAGCTTCTAATCCAAAACCGGACAAAAAAAAATAAGACCCTTCACGAGAGTGAGGGGTTTCTTTTTTTAGTGATGTAGTGATCGAGTGACGAAGTGATCCTGTTTTTCAAATAATTTGTAATTTTTTTCCACAGAGAACCTAAAATGTAAAAGAAATCCATTGGAATTTGGAATTTCTGGATGGTTTCCCGCAGATTTCCGCAGATCTCCGCAGAATAAACCGGAAAAACCGAACAAGAGAACCACAAAAAAAATATGCCGCTTCTCCGGACCTTTGAGGCGGTTCTCCAGGTAACCCTTCTACGAGCAACCATTTCTCTGTCTTCTAAGCCCTGTTCACTTCCGGAGATATTCCCTCAGCATTTGTCCTCTCGAAAGAGCGGCTTTGAACGAGAGA
>CAZNFK010000111.1:3933-6822 GCA_964572365.1 uncultured Flavobacteriaceae bacterium
GAAAACTGAGAACTCATAACTGATTAACATCCCTTTCACATAAAACCCTTTCAGAAGGTTTAACTTTATAAGATAAAACCTACTCTTATGAAAAAGTATCTTTTTATAATGCTGATCGCTTTGCTAACCTCGTGTGAGGATGACAAGAAAGAATCAAAGGATTATTCAGAGAACAATGAGAAGATTACCGACTCTCTTCCTCCGGGGAATATACAAAAGGAACGCGATGCCGTACAAACCGAAAAAGAAGAACCCAAAACAGTGGCTACTCTTAACGGGAGGTACCGTAAGATGGTAAAGGATCAGCCGGCGGCCGACTGCAACTGTAACTGTATTGAAGTTTCCTTTGACGGGCCTACTGAATGGTGCATTGTCAAAGACAAAATATACATCAATGCCCGATGTGAGAAAACCGGCGATAACACTGCAGACCTCTATTTTGTCAGCTCGTCCAGGGATGAGAACCCTGAAAGACAACTTCCCTGGAAGGATTTTGACACAGATATGCCTATCGCCTCTATAGAATTTCAGCCAGACGGCAGTGCGAAACTTGACTGGAAAGGTTTTTCCAGCGGCGGAAAGATCGCTACAGATTATGCCATCTACGGAAAGAAAACTCTGGAAGGAACTTATATGAAAGACTAAAACATGAAATTACTTTTTGCCTTATCACTTATCTTCAGCTTCACCACCGGGTGTAAAGACAATCCGGAAAATACGGTAACTAAACCTGAGATCGCAAATGCCGATCCTGTTGAAGTACCTGCACAGGAAGGACTGGAACGAGCCTATTTCGCCAGCGGATGCTTCTGGTGCGTGGAAGCGGTATTTGAAAGTGTAAAAGGTGTAAAAGAAGCCATTTCCGGATACTCCGGTGGCCATACCAAAAATCCGACTTACGAGGAAAGCAATACAGGCAAAACCGGGCACGCCGAAGCGGTAGAGGTCATTTACGATCCCGATGTGATCGACTTCGAAACGCTTACAGAGGTCTATTTCGGCTCTATGGATCCAACTCAAAAAAATGGTCAGGGCCCTGATATCGGTTCGCAGTACCGATCTATTATTTTTTACCAGAACGAGGAGCAAAAGAGGATCATCCAGGAAAAAATAAAGGAGATAGGGAAAAATTATGATAAACCTATTGCCGTGGAGGTGCTTCCATTTCAGAAGTTCTGGAAAGCAGAAGCTTATCATCAAAATTACGAGAGGAACAATCCCAATGATCCTTACATCAGGAACGTTTCCATTCCGAGAATCAACAAGTTCAGGAGAAAATTTCCGCAGCTATTAAAGGAAGATCAGCATTAACCGGCCGAAAACCCTAAATTTGTTTCAAATTTTCAAGTCTTTCTTTCTCAATGGATATTACCACAGAAAATGTCATCCTGATAGGATCGCTCCTCCTCCTCATTAGCATACTTGCGGGAAAGACTTCTTACCGGTTTGGAGTGCCCACCCTTATTTTGTTCCTTTCTGTGGGAATGCTGGCCGGCTCTGAGGGGCTTGGGGGTATTCATTTTGACGACCCACAACTGGCGCAGTTCATTGGGATCGTATCGCTGAATTTTATCTTGTTCTCGGGAGGCCTTGACACCAGCTGGAAAAGTATTAAACCGGTACTGTGGCAGGGGATCTCCCTCAGCACCCTGGGCGTATTATTCACCGCACTTTCTGTAGGTACTTTTGTTTGGGCGATCACCGATTTCACTATTTATGAAGGGCTGCTGCTGGGAGCCATTGTTTCCTCTACAGATGCCGCGGCTGTTTTCTCTATCCTCCGTTCGAAGAATCTTGCCCTGAAAAGGAACCTGAGGCCTGTACTGGAGCTGGAAAGCGGTAGTAACGACCCCATGGCCTATTTTCTTACCATCGCCTTCCTGGGGCTGGTAGTGCACCAGGACCAGAGCCTGCTTTCGATCGTTCCCTTATTCCTGAAACAGATCCTTATAGGTCTCGCCCTCGGATTTCTCTTCGGAAAGCTGAGTAAAATGATCATAAACCGTATTAGCCTTGACTTTGAAGGACTGTACCCGGTACTGGCCATCGCGCTGATGTTTATCGTATTTTCTGCCACAGATACCCTGGGAGGCAATGGTTTCCTTGCGGTTTACCTCAGCGGAGTCTACCTGGGAAACCAGGACCTCATTCATAAAAAGACCATCATGCGCTTCTTCGACGGGGTGGCCTGGCTTATGCAGATCGTGATCTTCCTTACCCTGGGACTGTTGGTCTACCCCAGCCACGTCATCGAAGTTTTGGGCATAGGAATGCTGATCTCCGGGTTTCTCATCCTGGTGGCGCGCCCGCTGGGAGTGCTTCTGAGCCTCTCCTTTTTCAGGATGAAAATGCGCCGGCGCTGGTATATTTCCTGGGTAGGACTTCGTGGCGCGGTGCCTATCGTGTTCGCTACCTATCCGCTGCTGGCTGGTGTGGATAAGGCTGAAATGATCTTTAATGTGGTCTTTTTCGTATCCCTTTCCTCGGTTTTGATCCAGGGCACGACGCTTACCAGGGCAGCAAAATGGCTGCACGTGGCTTTACCGGGAAAGGTGAAACCAAAATCCCCGGTGGACACTTTTCTTTCTGATGGTGCCAAATCCCTGATCAGGGAGATCACCATTCCGGCAGATAATTTTTCCGTCGGGAAAAGGATCGTAGATCTGCATTTTCCCCGGAAGGCCATCATCGCGATGATCTCCCGCAACGGCAAATTCCTTACTCCCAATGGTGCCACCCGCATTGAAGAAGAAGATACCCTTATCGTTTTGATGGAAGACAACCAGAGCGTCGAAGCCGTTTATGACAGTCTGCAGCTGGATATGGATGCGGAAGTGGAGGATGAGTAGGGTTGCAAATGTGAAAAAGGTCAATTCTCTTTTTCCGTTT
>CAZNFK010000112.1:0-6767 GCA_964572365.1 uncultured Flavobacteriaceae bacterium
TTTGAGGATGAATACCTGGCAGTGATCCATAAACCCGCGGGCATCGTAGTGAGTGGCAACAGCTTTAAGACCATCGCCAATGCCCTGCCCCAGAACCTGGAAACGAGCAACCTGCCCGATGCTACCACCCCTCGACCCGTTCACCGGCTGGACCATGCCACCACCGGACTCTTACTCGTGGGGAAGACAGCGAACAGTATCAGGCAACTGAATAAACTTTTCGAGGAGAAAAAGGTGCAGAAAACCTATTATGCGGTATGTATTCAAAAAATGGAATCCGGCGGAAGGATCACCGAACCGGTTGACGACAAGCCGGCAACTTCCCGGTATCAGCTTTGTGAAAGTGTTGCTTCGGAAAGATTCGGCCATCTTAACCTGGTACGGCTGCACCCGGAAACAGGAAGAAGGCACCAGCTGCGCAAGCACCTCTCAGGCATGGGAAATCCCATTTTGGGTGACAAAGAATACGGGAAAGAAAAGCTCATCCTGAAGGGCAAAGGCATGTACCTGCACGCCTTTTCCCTGGATTTTGTTCATCCCTTTACCAAAGAGAAAATGCACTTCGAAGACGAGCTTCCAAAAAAATTCAGAAAGATCTTTCAGCCCGAAAAAGAAGTCAGCCTTTTCAGGAAAAACAGTTAAATTGATTAAAGTGTTTAGCTCTGTAAAAAAATCGCAATACATCTGAAACCGCAACTGCAGGAGCCATTCACCTCAAGCATTGAAAATCATGGAACACAAGATCTTTAAAATGCCTTTTTCAAATGTATATCCGCATTATGTGAACAAAGTGGAGAAAAAAGGCCGTAAAAAAGAGGAACTGGATGAGATCATTTGCTGGCTCACAGGTTACGATAAAAAAACGCTGCAGCAACAGATCGAGAATAAAACCGATTTTGAACATTTCTTTGCCCAGGCACCCAAACTCAATCCAAATGTCTCAAAGATCACGGGAGTCATCTGCGGCCACCGGGTAGAAGAGATCGACGATCCCTTAATGCAAAAGATCCGTTACCTGGACAAGCTTGTAGACGAACTGGCAAGGGGTAAGTCGATGGAAAAGATCCTGAGAAAATAGCAGAGGGCTGAGGGCAGCGCAAATTCTGGTCTTCCAAAAAAGATGCTGGAAATGCCTTTTTAAAAAACCTTTTTCTGCGCTTTTTCTTTTCAGAAGCAATGATACCCGGCGATCGCTTTCTGAGAAATTATTGATTCACTTTTTCTTTCATATGATCAATGACATGGGCATGTTCTTCCTGGGGGCTGAACATGATGATTTCGGCATCCTTATCAACCTTCACATTATGCCCCGGCGGCCAGTAAAAAAGATCCTTCGCGTTGACCACCTCCTTTACCCCGTGAGCGTCTGTAGTGGTGATCTGTCCGCTTAAGACATAGCCCCAGTGAGGGCACTGGCACAGATCATCTTTGAGCCCCATAAACAAGGGAGTAGTGTCTACTCCTTCTGAAAGGCTAAAATACTCTCCGCTGATCTTTCCCAGGCCGCCTGCTTCCCCAAAGTTCATGTGTTGACGCAGGGTAGCTCCCGGGATCTGCATCTTCACTTCAATGTTGTCTCTTGAAATTTTCATAACTCCTCTCTTTTAAATTAAACACCTGGCAGTAGCCTTAAAATGGCCTATAATTAACCTTTAATCAATTAGTTAAGTTACTGAAAATTTAATTTTCTTTTCCCCGAAGCAACAAAAAATAGTCCCTGTTTTTAAAGAGCCAGAAAATCCATTTTTGGGCCTAATTTTCTTTATCCTTTGCTATCTTTCTTCAGGATCGAAAGCCTGGATAACATGATCGCCCTCACTCAACGGGAGTTGAAGAATTTTTAGAATAAGTTTTCCCTTTGAATTGATGTCCTTCAAAGCCAAAAGAAACCCTATTTCAGCGAAGTTCAGTGAGCTCAGCGGGAGTTTTGCTGAATTATAAAGAACAAAAAAACCGGCATCACTGCCGGCTTATGCTTTTTCTGAATATTATTACTGTTTTCTTCCTTTGCTTCTCAGCTCACGTTCCTTTTTACGGAGTTCTCTTTCACGCTCAGCCGCCTTCTGAGCCCGTTCCCGGTGCCATTCGGCTGCTTTTAACGCTCTTTCCCTGCTCCATTCAGCATTATCTTTTAAGAATTCTCTTTCCAGTTCTGCCGCTTCCTTTGCGCGTTCGCGGTACCATTCGGCTTCCTCTTTGGCCAGTTCCCTTTCCATTTCAGAATTGTACTTTCTCATTTCCCTGGCTCTTTCCGCGGCTTCCTTGGCTCTTTCGCGGTAGAATTCGGCATCTGCTTTGGCCATCTCCCGGTAAGCTTCGGCCTGGTCTTTTCTTTCTTCCCGTCGTAGTTCTGCTAATTCCTTAGCGCGCTCCCGGTGCCACTCGGCTTCCTCTTTCGCTCTCTCCCGGTAAAATTTCTCCCGGGCCTTCTCCTCTTTTCGGGCCTCTTTGGCGATCTCTTTCCGCTCCTTTACTCTTTCCTTGTTTTCCTTACCTCTCTCCTGTGCAAAGGCAGAATAACCGGAAAACAGGAAAAATACACTTGCAAATAATATGGTTAATTTTTTCATGATCGATTAATTTTCAGGTTAATATACAATGATTATACCATTTCTGCAGCTCTTATTTTATATGATCAGCAGTAGCCTGATCATTGATCATTGCTAATTGATCATTGCTATGAACTCATACTCCAGCTCCCGCATCACTTTAGAGGCTGAAATGATCTTTCCTACGGAAGGTTTTGAGTGATCAAATTCCGGAAGCTCCAGGCCGAGTTCTTTTGCCTTTTTGAGGTAATATTCTTCTTTTGGAGGATTCAGCGGATACACAGCATTATAGACCTTTCCAAAAATACCTTTTTCAAGGATCTTCAGAATAATACCGATACAGTCCTCCTGATGAATGAGATTTACCGGCCCCAGCGGATTGGCCAGGTTTTTCCTGCCGGCCATATATTTTATCGGATGTCTTCCGGCGCCAATGAGTCCGCCAAACCTCAGCACAGTGGTGTCAAAAGTGGCATTTTCAAGGAGTATTTCTTCTGCAGAAGCAAGTTCCTGTCCCGACCGTGAAGTGGCATTTGGCAGCGTATCTTCGGTATAGATCTTGAAGCTTTCGGTTTCTTCATACACCGAAATAGAAGAGACAAAAAGCACTTTTTTGACTCCCGATTTTTCGATGGCTTCGGAAAGCTTCCGGATTCCTCCTGAAAAATCCAGGTTGGGATCTTTCCTCAGTCCCGGCGGAATATCCACGATCAAAACATCAGTCTCCTGCAGAAATTTGTTGATATCGCCGGTAATTCCTTCCGCAGCAACTTTGACCAGGTAAGGTTCTACTCCCGCTTCTTCAAGCAACGGCAATTTTTCTACCGAAGTGGTAGAACCCTTCACCGAAAAGCCTTTTTTCAGCAGTTCTTTGGCCAGCGGCATTCCCAGCCAACCGACTCCTAATATTGCTATTTGTTTTATTTCTGTCATTGGTTTAGTGATCGGGGATTGGAGATTGGAGATTGGCTCTTGATTCTTGCTTCTTCCTTTTATTCTAATTTAAAAGAACTTTTCAAAACCACCGCATCGTTCAGCACAAAAGGCCGGGGGATCATGCCTTCTTTCCTTGGCTTTACCTCCAGTTGCGGATGTTCAAAAAGATCATACGCCGCCTCGTAGTATTGAATGGTAGGGTGCATCCCCTTTTCCACGCTCAGCTCCAGCCGAAGGGTATCCCGACTCACGGGATAATATTGAAGCAGCCGGTCACTCCAACGGTTGGTGAACACGTGAAGGTCACTGAATTCGGGCTGTAGCTTAGGAGCTTCCTTTCCGTTGACGGTAAAGCTTCGGAAGTCGAAGGTCTTATCCAGGAATAGTTCGATGCGATTAATGTCCCGGTTGGGAGCGATCTTCACCGAATAAGCATCCACCTCAGGATTGATCGACGCCCTTTTCTCCACCCCAATAAAAGGTGCCGGAATCTCCACTTCAGGAGCCACGGCAGTATGTTTGAAGTCTGACCCGTACTTGCTGCTGAATTCCGGTTTCTGTACGGCAGCTTTTGAAGAATCTTCAAAATAAGGAGCGTTCCATTCATCCAGGTTGTGATCGTAAGAATTCCAGGTGGCCACCTCTTTTTCGTCATCGTAAAGGTATACCAGGCTGTTGGGGCGGGGCCTTTCCGCAGAAAAATCGGCTGTAAAATGTGCAAGAAAAAAGACCCCCAGAAAAGTGAGGAAACTCAAAAATCCGAACAATTGCAGTTTCCGATAATGAGAGAAAACCGGCCACAGGAGCACCCAGAGCAGCACGGTGAGGATCGCCGATACGAACAGGATCTTCAATCCCAGCGCCACCGGAAAGCGTACTATAAAATTGGTGAGTATAAAAATGGAGGGCAGGCTCAAAAAGGCTTGAGCCAGGAGTTCGTATTTTGGTCTTTTTAAAAGCAGGAAAAGCTGTATGATCCCAAAGAAGACGGGGATGATGAAATAGGCAGCTCCTTTAAGAAATACGGCTGTAAGTAAACTCAACAAGATCCAGAAGAAGACCGGCGCCACAAAAAGATCGGCTGAATTTTCAGGTTTCCTAAAACGGTTGTACGTATAAAATACCACGGCCAGGCTTAGAAAGATGACTGCCGCGATGTAATAATACCCGTTGTAGGTAAAGCCGTGTTCCATCTCAAGGTATTGCGGATACAGAAACAAAGCAAGTTTCCATAAACCATAGCCCAGCAGTCCGCTTAAGGTAAGAGCAATGAGCAATGGCAGAAAACCTTTAAAGACCGCGGAAACCTGCAGGTGTTTTTTATAGAATCCGTAGACCAGCACAGCCAGGAACGCGATCACTCCCAGTACCAGCATGGGCCATATCCATGAATAGGGGTACATGACAAGATCAAAAATTGGGATATTGAAAAAGACAAGATCCTCTTCAGAAGCCATTTCTTCAATGGGTTTTTCGCTGAAGTAATTCAGCAGCGGCATCAGGTAGCTTCCCTGGTGGGCAAGGGTATTAATGTCGAGGTTTTCCGGAGTGTCTGTGGCTGTATGATAATCATAGTGGTCGTCAATAAAGGCAAAATTGAAGCCGTTTATATCGCCCTGTTCCCGCAGCACGGTAAGGTCTGTATCATTGGGCAGCATTTTATACACACTGTAAACCAGGGAATTCGTTACGGGATATTCCACCCCCGCCTGCATGAATTCCTCCAGCAACGCCCTATTGCCCCCGTTGGTTTCCAGGAACATGAAAGGATTGCCTCCGCTTCCGCGGGATTCAAAATTCAGCGCCAGCCCCACGTCCTGTGCCCATGGATGCTCCTCCACAAAAATGTCGGCACCGTTAAGGCCAAGTTCTTCGGCATCGGTAAACAGCAGGATGATATCATTCACAGGTTTTTTCCCAGATGCGAGATAAGCACGAACGCTTTCCAGGATAGTGGCCACACCACTGGCCGCATCGCTGGCACCGTGAGAGGAATGCATGGCAGAATCATAATGCGTGAGCAGCAAAAGGGCTTTGCCGTTCCCGGATCCTTCTATGCGGGAAAGAATATTTTGAGGCCGGGTGATCAATCCTTTATTATTGAGCGAATAAGCTTCCTGGGTTTGCACGAGAAGCCCCATCTTTTCAAGTTGGGATACGATGTAATTGCGTGCCTCCCGGTGAGCGGCACTTCCTACATAATGCGGTTCTTTTGCCAGGGCTTCTACATGCGAGAAAGCTCTTTGCACCGAAAATTCTTCCGCAGGAACATTATCCCTAATTTCCACGTGAGGTCCGGTTCCATAGAAACTCCAGAAGATCGCGGCGACCAGGATTAGAAAGGCAATGAGGGGCTGTGTTTTTTTCACCATAGCTCAAATATAAATAAAGACCCGGCAAAGAATAAACGTTCTTCCTACAATATCATAAATAATTCCTAATTGTCATTTTACGATTCGGAAAATTGGCGCAAAATATCTATTTTAAGAACTAACAATCAAATACTTATGCTATGGGAATCAAAAGCTTTCAAGGAAGAAGGGCGGAGCCGGAAAAAGTAGAAACGGCATCCGTATCAGTTTCAGAATATATGTCTACAGACCTGGTAACTTTTTCTGAAGACCAGTCCATCTATGAGGTCATGGAGCTGCTCATGAAGCATAGTATCTCGGGCGGTTGCGTGGTAGACGAAAGAAATAACCTGGTGGGAGTCATTTCTGAAGGAGACTGCATGAAACACATATCAGACTCCCGATACTATAATATGCCCGATGATCACAATACGGTAAAGCAGCGAATGACCTGCAATGTGGAAACCATTGATGCCAATATGAACGTGCTGGATGCCGCCAAGAAGTTCATTGAGTGTAAATTCCGTCGTTTTCCTATTGTAAAAGACGGAAAGCTGATCGGGCAGATTAGTCAGCGGGATGTGCTGCGGGCAGCCCTTAACCTTAAAGGAGATACCTGGCGTTAGAGCCGTTTCACCAGGGCGTAAAAGTCACCTTCCAGTGGCAGGTATCCCTGGTCGTACACGAAGTAATAGGTGTTCCCGGTCTTGGTGGTATAGATACTCGTGAAATAATCAAAATTAAAACCTTTGGCCAGCAATTTTGTTTTGCTGGCCTTTGTTTTATCGGTTGGATTGAGTTCTTCCAGGATACGGTAATTCTTTCGCAGCAGGTTGTTCACGTTACGCACCAGGTTCTTTCGGTCCTTGTTCAGGTTGTTGTTATAGGCATTGCGGCAGTAGTCACTGCAGAATTTCTTGTCGGTCCTGCC
>CAZNFK010000113.1:0-6650 GCA_964572365.1 uncultured Flavobacteriaceae bacterium
TACCTGGCATCACTGTTTGTACTGATGTCTTTCTTAATGCGGAACATTACCGCTTTGCGCTACGTCAATACTTTGGGATGTATGTTCTTTGTGATCTACGGAGTCCTGTTGAACTCATGGCCCATTATCATTACCAACGCGGCGATCATCCTGGTGAACCTGTATTATTTGTTCATCAACAAGAAAACAGCTTCAGCCGATTAAGTTGAGGTAAAAAGAAAAAATGTAGCCTCCCGAAAACGCGTTTTTGGGAGGTTTTTTTATTTTCTGAAATTCCAAATTCCAAAAACTAATTACCGATCACGGATCACTAATCACCAAGCTATAAACTGCAAACTCCGAACTTTAAACTGTCTTCTGCACCACCTCAAAAACCTTTTGTCCGTCGCACTTAAGAGTTTTGGAAGGATATTTCAGCAACAGGGCGTAATCGTGGGTAGCCATTAAGATGGTCTTTCCGTTCTTGCTGATCTGTTGCAGGACCTCCATTACTTCCACCGAGGTCTGCGGATCAAGATTTCCAGTGGGCTCATCGGCCAAAATAAGTTCGGGATCGTTCAACAGGGCACGGGCAATGGCAATTCGCTGCTGTTCCCCTCCCGAAAGCTGGAACGGGTTCTTAAAGCCTTTGGTTTCCATTCCTACTTTTTTCAATACCTCGGCAATTTTCTGGTCCATTGCTGCACGGTCTTTCCAGCCGGTAGCCTTCAGGACAAATAGCAGGTTCTCGTTGACATTGCGGTCATTCAGCAATTTGAAATCCTGGAAGACCACCCCCAGTTTGCGGCGCAAAAAGGGAATGTCCTTTTCCTTTAAGGTTCGTAGATCGTAATCAACAATATTTCCTTCACCTTCGGTTAAAGGCAGGTCCCCATAGAGGGTTTTCATGAAACTACTTTTTCCGGTTCCGGTTTTCCCAATGAGGTACACAAATTCCCCTTTTTGGATCTCGATATTTACTTCAGAAAGTATGAGCGTTTCCCGTTGGTAGATGGAAGCGTCTTTGAGGTGCAGCACCGTGTTGGACATGAAAAATCTGTTTTAGAGAGGTAAAAGTAAGAAAGAGAACGTAAATAATACCGAAACTTATATTTTTCCTGAAGGATTTTTCCGTAGAAAATTTTAGCTTTCATTTCACCAAAGCATATAATTTATCTTACAAAACAGGCGTTATTACCAAAGAGTTTCTTATATCTTTGATTCATCTACAAAAACAGACCCTCGAATGATACATAACAAAACACTTCTTTTTGTTGTTTTCCTATTCTTTAACATCTCAGTTTTCCCCCAGCAGTCGGCCATTCAAACCAATGAACTGGTAGATTACAACCGGGCGCTTGAACTGTATAACAACGGGCAATACCTGGCTGCACAGACCCTTTTTGATGAAGTACAGGATGAGGTGGAAGATGAAAGGATCAAGGCGAATTGTGCGTATTATATCGCCAATGCTGCCATAAGGCTAAATCAGCCCGGTGCAGATCAACTCATGGAAGATTTCGTGGAACGATATCCTACCAGCACCAAGACCAATGCTGCCTTTTTGGATGTTGCCGATTATTATTTTAATACCGGAAAATATTCTCTTGCCCGTAAATGGTATGACACAGTGGATCAGGGGAACCTGAGCCGATCTGAAAAAGAACGTTTCAATTTCAATAACGGATATGCCTATTTTAAGGCGAACCAGTTCGAGGAAGCCAAAGAATACCTCAATAAGGTTAGAGATTCAAAAAAATATGGAACACAGGCCAAATATTATCTCGGATTCATGGCATATGAAGGAGATGATTACCGGCAGGCACAGGAGCTTTTTGAAGACGTGGGGCAGGAAGAGGAGTATCAGGAGGATCTTTCCTATTTCCAGGCCGATATGAACTTCAAGCAGGGCAATTTTGAAAAAGCCATTGAACTGGCGCTGGAGCAGCTGCCACGGGCGAATCGAAGAGATCTTTCAGAATTGAACAAGATCATTGGAGAGAGCTATTTCAACCTGGGGGAATATGAAAAAGCCATTCCGTACCTCACAGAGTACAAAGGCCAACGCGGAAAATGGAACAATACCGATTATTACCAGCTGGGTTATGCTTATTTTCAACAGGGAGATTATGAAAAGGCGATTTCCGAATTCAATAAGATCATAGACGGGAACAACGCCGTGGCGCAAAACGCTTATTACCACCTGGCGCAGTCTTACCTGAAAACCGACAAAAAACAACAGGCGCTGAACGCTTTTAAAAATGCCAGTGAAATGGACTTCAACAAGGAGATCCAGGCAGACGCGGCATTAAATTACGCAAAACTCAGTTACGAAATTGGGAACAACTACGCCAGTGTGCCCCAGGTGTTGATGAATTACCTAGAGCAATATCCCAATTCCCCAGCGAGAGATGAGATCAATGATCTATTGATCAACTCTTTCATAACCTCCAAAAATTATGAGGAAGCGATGAGATTGCTTCAGGGGAACAGGGATTTCCGCAACAATGTGGTGTATCAGCAGGTTGCCCTCTACCGCGGAATTGAACTGTTCAACGAAGGAAATTACTCCGAAGCCAAAGAGTTCTTTGAAAAAGCCCTTAGCGAGCGCCGCGATCCACGCTTTACCGCACTGGCTACTTTTTGGAAAGCGGAAAGCGATTTCAATCTTCGGAATTATCAGGAAGCTCTTATAGGGTATCGCGAATTCAGTGGAATGAGTGGCGCGAAAGAGGCCTCAGAAAGGGAAAATATTGATTACAATATTGGTTATGCCTATTTCAAACAAAGGGAATATGAACGGGCGATAGAATATTTTAAAAGATATGCAGCCAATGCCGATCATGACAGGGCGAGACGCAATGACGCCTACGTAAGGTTGGGAGACAGTTACTTCGTTAACAGCGATTACTGGCCCGCCATGGAAGCCTATAACTCGGCAATTTCGTTGAATGGTTCAGAAAACGACTATGCCGCATTTCAAAAAGCCATCAGCTACGGATTTGTGAACCGAAACCAGACAAAACTGGAGGCTTTGAACGATTTCTTAAGTCGGTATCCGCGTTCTCCTTACCGGGATGATGCCTCTTATGAACTTGGGAACACTTATGTGTCCATGAATAACAATTCCAGGGCGCTAGAGGCGTACGACCGCCTAATAAGGGAT
Organism: uncultured Flavobacteriaceae bacterium; assembly: GCA_964572365.1. Classification (GTDB taxonomy): domain Bacteria; phylum Bacteroidota; class Bacteroidia; order Flavobacteriales; family Flavobacteriaceae; genus Salinimicrobium. Next base: position 3,146 of record CAZNFK010000113.1, read on the forward strand.
GTTCCCGGAAGTTCTTTGGTTCCAAAAGCCCTTTTGAAGCAGGGGTTGATCCACTACAATAATGACCGCGGAAATCAGGCATTGGAAAAATTGAAAAAAGTGGTCAATGATTATCCAAATTCTCCCGAGGCAGCCCAGGCTGTGCAGACGGCGAGGCTGGTATATATTGATCTCGGAAGAATTGACGAGTATGCTGCCTGGGTGAGGAACCTGGATTTTGTAGAGGTGACCGATGCTGACCTGGATAACACCACTTTTGAGTCAGCCGAAAAACAATACCGCGAGAACAAAACCCAGCAGGCGATTACTTCTCTTGAAAAATACCTTAGTTCTTTCCCTAACGGGATCCACGCAGTGGACGCCAATTTCTATTTGGCGCAGCTGTATTTCCGGGAAGGAAACAGGCAAAAAAGCATTCCGCATTACCGTTTTGTGATCGATAAAAGCGGAAATGAGCATATGGAGCAGGCGCTTGCCCGCCTGGCGGAAGTTTACCTGGAGAACCGGAATTATTCCGAAGCTATTCCTGTGCTGAAGCGATTGGAAACCGAAGCCGATTATGCCCAAAATGTCATTTTTGCGCAGTCGAACCTCATGAAGTCATACCTGCAGGAAAACAGGTACAACGAAGCTGTGGCCTATGCCGAAAAGGTACTGGCTAATCCTGAAGCCGAGAAGGAAGCCAAAAATGACGCGCAGGTGATCATTGCAAGGGCTGCTATCAAAACCGGAAATGAAGCTAAAGCCAAACAGGCTTATGCCGAAGTTCAGAAAAATGCCACAGGAGAACTCGCTGCCGAAGCGCTTTATTATGATGCCTATTTCAAGCATAAAGCAGGAAATTACAAAGGCTCCAATGATGCGGTGCAAAAACTGGCCAAAGACTATTCGGGTTATAAATTATATGGTGCCAAAGGTCTTGTTTTGATGGGCAAGAACTTTTACCAGCTTGATGATGCCTACCAGGCTACTTATATTCTGGATAACGTCGTGAAGAATTTCGCGCAGTTCCCAGAAGTGGTGCAAGAGGCAAAACAGGAACTGGCCCGTATTAAAGCCGAAGAAGCAAAAACCAATGCTTCTATAGAAACCAACAATTAATTTTCAGAAAAAACCAAGCCTTCCCATGAAAATAAGATCATTCGCGTATTTACTATTTTTCTTTTTTACCGGGCTTCTCAGCGCGCAGGAGATCAAAAGTGATTCTATAGTGGTGGTTAAAGCATACACCCCCAGCGTAAGCGATGCCTATAAAATAAAGGAAAAACCGGCGATCACCGACTCTGTCAATCTTGAAAAGAAAACGGTGGAATACAGTATTTTTTCGGTACCGGTGGCTTCGACCTTTTCACCTGCCAAAGGGCGTGCTGCCGGGCTGGAGAGGGAAAGACCTCCAAAGATCTATGAAAACTATTTCACCCTTGGCTTTGGCACCTACACCAGTGTGCTGGCTGAGTTTTACACTAACCTGGAGGTGAACCGTACCGATAACTTCGGAATTTTCCTCACCCATAACTCTGCCCAGGGCGATATCGAAGATGTAGTTCTTGACGATCACTATTATGACACCGAGCTTAACCTGAATTATTCCTCGCGCCAGCGAAGGATGACCTGGAATACCGATTTTGGGGTAGAGCATCAATTGTTCAACTGGTATGGAGGGGACCCTGCAACAGTAACTGCCTCTCCAACTATTGATCCTCTACATAATTATTATAGCGTTTACGCCGGGGGAGAGGTGAACCTTGAAGAATCCTTTTTTGACCGTGCTAAGGCTAAGTATCGCTTTTTTGGAGATGACTACAACTCCACAGAGCACCACTTGACTTTTAAACCGACCTTAGAGCTGCCAATCGCGGGGGAACTCTTTACTACCAATTTTCATGTAGATTATGTGAACGGAAGTTTCGATCGCGCGTTTTTTACCCAAGAAGGTCTTAATTACAGTTTTTTGAATCTTGGCCTGGATTCGAGTTTATTGATCTTACGGGATGATCTTACTCTGAATCTCGGGGCGGCTGTTTTCTATAGTATGGATGCCGAGAACAGTGACAGCAATGTATATGTCTATCCTAAGGTCACTGCCAGCTATAGAATGGCAGGAGAATATTTCATCGCTTATGGAGGGCTGGAAGGTGGTCTTAAGCAGAACACCTATTATGACTTTGCTCAAAAGAACCCCTTTGTAGCGCCTACTTTGACCATACAGCCGACAGATCAACAAATGAATGCTTATGTAGGTGCAAAAGGGAAATTATCTAACAGCGTTGGCTTTAATATCAAAGGATCCTACATTTCTGAGGATATGAGGGCTTTATTCAAGGCTTATCCAAGAAGCACCGTCAGCAACGATGAGGATTATGCTAAGGGCAATTCTTTTGGGGTAGTGTATGATAAATTAAAAACGGTTTCAGCTTTTGGGGAGCTGAATTTTGATGTGAACCGAAAGCTTAATCTTCGTATCAACGGGGAATATTTCGTGTATGATACAGAGATGGAAGCGGAAGCATGGAACCTTCCCGATTTTAAGGCTAATTTGCTGGCCGACTACCAGATCTCGAAAAACTGGTTCGCCGGCGCTAACATCTTCTTTGTAGGTGAGCGTAAGGACGAGGTGTTTTTTGATAACGGCATGGCAGGAATAGCAGCTGCTCCCGAAACTATTACCCTCGACAGTTATCTTGATCTCAATGCCAATTTAGGCTACCGTTTCAATGACCAGCTTTCCATTTTTGCAAGAGGGAATAACCTCTTGGGAGATAATTATGAGAAATGGATGGATTATCCCGTAATGGGGCTGCAGGTGATGGCCGGTGCCACTTACAAATTCGACTTCGGAAGAAGATAGGACAGGAGCAGAAATACCCAACAAAAAAAGCAGCCAATTCGGCTGCTTTTCTTTTTTAATATGGATTCAAATTCTAATCTCTCAAAATACTTCTAGAGATAACTATTTTCTGGATCTCTGAAGTTCCTTCGTAGATCTGCGTGATCTTCGCGTCTCTCATCAATCGCTCTACGTGGTATTCTTTCACGTAGCCATTTCCACCGTGCACCTGTACGGCCTCGATGGTTACATCCATGGCAGTTTTTGAAGCGAAAAGCTTCGCCATAGCTCCGGAAAGATCGTAGTTCTCACCATTGTCCTTATCACAAGCCGCTTTCATCACCAAATGTCTTGCAGCTTCAATAGAAGTATGCATGTCGGCCAATTTGAAAGCGATCGCCTGGTGGTTCATGATCTCGGTTCCAAACGCTTTTCTCACTTTGGAATATTCTTTCGCCAATTCATAAGCTCCGGCAGCGATTCCAAGTGCCTGGGCTGCGATCCCGATACGCCCCCCAGAAAGGGTTTTCATCGCGAACTTGAATCCGAAACCGTCTTCCCCAATCCTGTTCTCCTTTGGAACCTTTACATCGTTGAAGTTCAAAGAATGTGTATCACTTCCACGGATCCCTAATTTTTGTTCTTTTGGGCCTATTTCAAATCCTTCCCATCCTTTTT
>CAZNFK010000114.1:0-6585 GCA_964572365.1 uncultured Flavobacteriaceae bacterium
TGTACGTTAGCGTTGTCAATCGGGGCATCGGTCACCTCAACCTTAGTGTTATAGGTTTCAGCTGTTGGCTCCACGTTATCATCCTCATCTTTGGAACATGAGACAATAAAGAGCATTGAAAAAAGTAAAAATCCGAATTTCATTAAATTTCTGTAATTCATAACATTTGATTTTTGTGACAAAATAATTCTGTCACGGTTAAAGATTTAGGTTATAGTTTAAGATTAATTATTGCACGTTTTTAGAGCGTTCCTGAGTTCGGCGCTGCTGTTCGCCACCACTTCTGAATCACCTTCGTAGGCGACAGTGATGGGATAGTCAAAGCTTAAAACTTCATTGGGCGCTTTATTCTGAAGGAAAACATACAGCTGTTGCTTGTTAGCAATATTAGCCGATTTGGTTTCCTGAGTATTGGTATTGTAAACCAGCATCTTCACCGGGAACTCTATAGCCGCACAGGTAATAGGCGCATTATTAGTGTTGATCTCTTCTATACAATTCTCCTGTAACTCCTGAAGTTCCTCCAGGCCGGCGACACTCACATTCTCATAAGTCGACGTGGTTACAGTGACCGGAAATTGAAGCGAGAGATCTTCCAATACCTCACCTGAAACTCTATTCAGCACCACCTCGAGATCTGCCAAAGAGGCTATCCTCACCTCCACTCCTTCCAGGATGACCCTGTAAGGAAAACTTATGGAGAAACAAGGACTTTGATCCAGCTCATCATCCTGTGAGCCATCGTGCATAGCACTTCTTTCAACAAGGCTGTAAAATTCTGAGCCCTCCTGAATACTCACCTGATCTTCCTCGGTGAGTACCTCATGCTTTTCTGTTTGACATGAAACTGTCAGCAGACAAAAGATGAGAAGAGATTTTATGTTCAGAATATTTTTCATTTGTTAATGCTGGCACTCTTTAGTTATGCGTTCTATAAATAAGACAAGGCACATTGCGTTTACCCCACCCCCTATCGCAGAAAAATTTTAAAAAATTTTGTAAACCTCTTTTTGTCAGTCAATTAAAAATGAAAAAAGGGCAGCAACTTAAAGTTACTGCCCTTCTTAGTAGTAGGTCAAGTTGGGATCTTATTCCAAAGAAATTGATCCCATATCCTTAATAGCTCCTTTTTCAACAACCACATCTTCAACAGTCACCGGAGCGAATCCTGAAGTGGAGTCTGGAGTTACGGTCACCTGGTAGGTCCCGGCAGGAACCCCGTAAAGAAGGAAGGCCCCGGTATCTGGAGTGGTATAGGCGGCCACTTCAACGCTGTCCAATTTTGCGGTGACAAGACTTTGAACTTCGGCCGGAGTAACTACTCCCGAAATAGCTCCGCTCTGAGCTTCCAGAGTGGCTCTAATTACAGGCTTCAAGATAAGGTCTTCTCCGTTTTCAGCTTCAACAATAGATTTGTCCACATTGAAATCTAAAATAAAACTGTACAAAATTCCAGATTCCAGATCCTGGTGAACATTCAGCTTTAATCCCGATTGCTGTGCGCTAGGAGTTTTCAAGTCAATAGTATCCTCAGCGGTCACAACAGAATTATCCTCTCCCAAAATAAGCCTTATCTGGCTTAATTTTCCGGCAGGAAGAACCGTTTCGACCAACATGGCACTTACTCCACCGGTAAGTTCCAAAAGGTCATATACCCCCGGTTCTGCCACCGGCAGCTCATGGGTTTCCCCGTCAAGGATCACTTCGATCGCCTGGACATCGACCAACACCTGTTCGTAATCACCGGGTGCGTCTACAAGTTTTACACTAAAGCCGGCCCCTTCTTTTGAGTCCTCTGTGGAACAACTGGTGAAGCCAAGAAAAATTACTGCAAGGCAGCTAAGAAATTTGAAAACATTTTTCATAATAGATAGATTGGGTTTAAACATTTTTTGATGATACTGAATCAGAAATCATCTTCATACCTATATAACAGTTAAAAGAACGTTAACCCTACCCTCTCCCCATAAAAAATAAATAGTTTTGACCAGTTTTACCACAAAGCCCCCTAAAGATGCCTCAAAAGGATTTATGTAACGATAAGATCTTCAACGGTTTCTACGCAAAACACTCCCGTGACCTGTACAACTTCATGTACTACAAATGCGGTGACGGGGACCAGGCCATGGATCTGGCACAGGAAGCTTTTGTTAAGCTTTTTCAGAACTGCGGAAAGGTGCAACTGGAAAAAGCAAAGAGCTACCTGTTCACCACGGCCAATAACCTTTTTTTAAATGTCGTAAAACACCACAAGGTGAAACTGGCTTATGCAGAACAGCAACCTTCCGAGTCTATCACCGGGGAAGACCCTCAATTCGTTTTGCAGGAAAAGGAATATATGGAGCAGCTTGAGGAGGCCATAGCCGATCTTACAGAAGCCCAGCGGGAAGTATTTCTTATGAACCGTATTGACGGAAAAAAATACAGGGAAATAGCCGAATTACTGGATATTTCTGAAAAAGCAGTGGAGAAAAGAATGATGGGAGCATTGAAAAAGCTGCGGGCAAGGTTGGATAATTTTTAAATTTTTTATCATTTTGCGGGTAGGGTAAATGACTCCTTAGTTGTTTTATCTACAGAAAGCATGGAAAACAAGGATCTCATATCAAAATGGCTGAATAACCAGCTCACTGCCCGGGAACTTGAGGAGTTTAGGAAAACCTCAGATTATCGAGCATATAGAGATATTGTTGAAAATGCAGCCAGGTTCAAAAAACCTGAATTTGATGAGCAAAAAGGATTACAGGACCTTAAACGAAGATTGTCTGCCCCTAAAGAGACTCCTGTAAAAAAACTGAATTATTCTTCATATTACAGGATCGCTGCTATCCTGGTCGTGGTCCTGGCTTCCGGAATGTTTTTCTGGCTAAGCAGACCCGAAATTATTTCTACCCAAAATTCTGAGATCGCTGTTGTGGAACTGCCCGACAATTCTGTGGTAAAACTGAATGCAGATTCCAGGATCAAGTACAGGCCCTCAAAATGGGATAAAAAGAGAAAACTTCAATTGGAAGGAGAAGCCTTCTTCGAAGTGGAAAAAGGAAAGAAATTCACCGTAGAAACAGATCAGGGAGAGGTATCGGTTTTAGGTACTAAGTTCAATGTGAAGGATCGGGAAGACTATTTTGAAGTTTACTGTTATGAAGGAGCGGTAAAAGTGAAGGTTTCTAATCGGGAGATAATTCTAAGAAAAGGGAATTCGGTGAAAGTGATAGACGGAATGGTCATGGGAGTGGATACTTTTGAAAAACAGGTGCCTGGATGGACTTTTCAGGAAACCGATTTTGATGCCGTACCCCTGAAACAGGTAATAGCTGAACTGGAACGCCAGTTTGACCTGCAGATCGAGGCCAAGAACATTGACCACGACCAGTTATTTACCGGTAGCTTCAGCCACACCAATAAAGAGATCGCTCTGAAAGCGGTCACTGTTCCTTTACAGATCAAATATAAATTTGTTTCGGACAAGAAAGTCATACTATATGAAGAATAGCTCCAGGATTTGGTTGCTTACTTTCTTTTTCACCACTCTTTTTAGTCTCTGTGGAGTAGTTAATGCCCAGGAAAAAATTCAGGAAAAAGTCTTCTTGAAAGAGCTCCTTCCCAGACTAGAAGAAACCTATAACGTACGATTTTCTTATCGGGAAGAAGATCTGAAAAACATCCTGATCACTGCACCCAAAGCAGACTGGACCCTTGATCAAACCCTGGACTTACTGGAAGAACAAACCTCTTTTAGTTTTGAAGTGCTGGACGAGCGTTATATTGCCATCACTTACTCCCCCAAGATGATCGATTACTGCGGAATTATCCTTGATCACCAAACTGGAGATCCCTTACCGGGAGCCACCCTACAGGCAGAAGATCATTCAGCATATACTGTCTCGAACATTGATGGAAAATTCCTATTTTCAGATATTCCCGAGGGAACAGAAATTAAAGTAAGGTATTTGGGATATGTGGAGCGTAACCTTCAAGCAAAAGAAGGAGATTGCGGGAAAGTATTTTTAGAACCTTCGGTGGTCGCGCTTCAGGAGACGGTTGTTGTAAATTATTTAACATCCGGGATCAGTAAAAGACAGGACGGTTCCACCTATATCAATACCGAAAGATTTGGGACTTTACCGGGACAGATCGAACCCGATGTGCTGCAAACTGTCGAAGCCCTGCCCGGGGTGGAAAGCGTGAACGAGACCGTTTCAAACATCAACATTCGCGGCGGCACAAGCGACCAGAACCTGGTGCTGTTTGACGGGATCAAAATGTACCTAACCGGCCATTTCTTCGGACTTATTTCTGCCTTCAATCCCAACCTCACCCAGGAGGTACGGGTTGTAAAGAACGGAAGCAGTGCCAGGTTGGGGGATGGGGTTTCGGGTACCATCGAGATCTTTTCAAAAGATGAAATTGAAGGGGAATTTTCGGGGGCACTTGGAATGAACCTGGTGAGTGCAGATGCATTTTTGCAAGTGCCTCTTTCAGAAAAATTGGAGCTGCGGGTTTCCGGCAGAAGGTCTATAAATGATCTGGTCGACACCCCCACCTATAACAATTATTTTTCCCGAACTTTTCAGGATTCGGAAATCTCCTTCAGCACCACAGATGAAAATCTGGAAGATTCGAATTTCAGTTATTATGATACCAGCCTGAAATTTCTGTATGATCTAAACCGCGATCAAAAATTTCGGTTTTCACTGATGCAGGTAAATAATGAATTGGGTTACACCCAGTACAACTCTTCTTCCGAAGAAACGCGCAGGAGCAACCTTGGGCAAAACAACCTCGCCCTGGGAGGAAACTGGAAAGCGGTGTGGAATAGCGGCTTTTCCACCCAGACAAGCGCTTACCTAACGCACTACCGATTGGATGCCATGAATTATTCGGTAAATAATGACCAGCGCCTGATACAGGAAAATGAGGTGTTGGAAACAGGGATAAAGCTGAACGCCACAAAAACCCTTAACCCGGATCTTCAGCTTTTAAGCGGGTATCAGTTTTATGAAGTAGGGGTTTCCAATATTGAAAATGTAAATAATCCTTTTTTCAGCAGCACCATTAAAAATGTGGTGAGGAACCATGCAGTGTATGCCGAAGGAAAATATTCGGGGAAAACCACTTTTTTGAGGGGCGGACTGCGGGTGAATTACATTTCAAAGTTTAAAGAATTCCTGCTTGAACCCCGGTTAAGTTTCAATCAGGAATTGGGCAGGAAATTTTCCTTTAAGGTGCAGGCCGAAATAAAAAGCCAGACCACCAGCCAGATTATTGACCTGCAGGAAGATTTCCTGGGAGTTGAGAATCGAAGATGGATCCTGGCCGATAATGAAACTTATCCCTTAATCAAGAGTAAACAGGTGTCTTCGGGATTTGACTTTAAATCCCGGGGTTGGTATATTGACCTTGAAGGTTATTACAAATTCGTAGAAGGGATAAGCACTTCCAATCAGGGTTTTCAGGATCAGCATGAATTCATCAGGACCTCCGGCAGTTATTCGGCGAAAGGTTTTGAAATCTTAATCAATAAAAAAGCCGGTGCGTTGCATACCTACCTCAATTATACTTTTGGAAAGAACGATTATACCTTTAAGGAACTCACTCCTGCAACATTTCCGAATAACTTTGACATCAGGCATTCTGTTTCCCTGGCGGCGAACTATTCTTACAGGAATTTTAAATTTTCGGCTGGCGGCCATTTGAGAAGTGGGAAACCGTATACACAGCCGGTAGAGGGTGATGAGACCCGCCGGGAAGGAAATAACTGGGTAGTGAATTATTCAGCTCCCAATTCCGACATATTGCCTTCTTTCTTCAGGATCGACCTTTCCTCTTCCTACCGTTTGGAGCTTCCCAATAAAGTGAATTTGAATATAGGCCTGGGAATTCTGAACATCCTGGACCGCAAGAACGTGATCAATCGCTATTACCGGGTGAACAGGAACAGCCCGCAGGAAGCGGTAGAGATCAATAATACTTCTCTAGGCTTCACTCCCAATGCCTCATTAAGATTTACTTTTTGAGGTTTGCCTGAAGCATTTGAGCGTATTTTGTAATTGTACTCTTATCGAAGGTGTTTTCCTGCGCAATTCGCAACAGGATTGGCAATCCCGTCATCTCCTTAATTATTTTTTCGGTTGAAGGGTTTTCATCGCCGTTAAAAATGATCCCAATGCAATTAAGCCCTCTATTTCTGAGCGCTTCCACGGTAAGCAGGGTGTGGTTGATACTGCCCAGGTAGTGGCGCGAGACAAGAATAACTTTATGGTCGGGTTTAATGAGATCGGCAATGGTCTGGGTGGAGCTGATGGGTACAAGCAGCCCTCCGGCGCCTTCAATGACCAGATCGTTCTTGGTTTCCGGTTGTTTAATTGCTTCGGAAGAGATCTCCACACCATCAATTTCGGCAGCGGCATGGGGACTCATCGGGGTTTTTAGGGCAAAGCTGTTGGGATGGAAGACCGTGCGGCTGTTGCTTACCATTTCCCTCACCTTATGGGTGTCTGAATTTTCCAGGTCGCCTGCCTGTATGGGCTTCCAGTAATCTGCTTCAATCGCTTCGGTCACGATGGCCGAAGCAATGGTTTTCCC
>CAZNFK010000115.1:0-6541 GCA_964572365.1 uncultured Flavobacteriaceae bacterium
ATTTTGGAGTTGTGTGCGATCATGGCAATTAAGATTTAATTGCGTGCAAATATACGTTCTTTAAATAACAATAAGGGAATAAAGCGAGGTAATTATTTGCTTTTCCAGCAATTACAATTAAATCCGGAAGAAGCTTACAAAGAGGCCGGTAATTTACCCTTTTTGAAGAGTAACTGGTACAGCACGATGCTTACCGAAGCAAGGAAGATTGCAGTCATCAAAATTCCTGAAACCAGAACCAGGTATTTGACCCACTCCACTCCTTTCCAGACAAAATAAATTCCGCCAAAAGTGGCCAGAATAGAAAAGAAGGGTTCAAGAATTAAAAAGAATTTCAGCTTCTTTGGCAGCTGTGCGAAGAGTACAATGCCTCCCAGAAGAAAAAATATTAAAGACATGGACAGCACATGCGTGTGGATGATGGTGAGCATTTCCCGCTCCCCTTTTTTGAATTTCATTACCTCTGCGTCAAGATCGTCCTCATTCCCAAGGTAGTTCTCTTCGATCCCTGCAGGAGTAGTGGTTTCGGTTTGGCCAACAAAAAGCAAACCGGTGAAATAGCCTACGCTTAACACGATGACGAAAACAGCCAGGAAAGATCTAATTTCCCGCGGAAGTGTTAAAAGTAGTCCGTTGTATTGCATTAAAGCACCCGATTTTTCTGAAGGATCTCTACACTGGTTAGTATATCCTTAACGGCTTTTTTCATGGATCTCACAGAAATTGTGGCTCCCGAGATCGCAGCTATATGCCCTAATTCACTGGCCTTAGATTTTCCTGTGAATTGCCTTAACCAGCGTCGGCTACCAATCTCCCCGCCATATTCTTCCCGATATACCAGCACTTTGGCTCGGGCAATAGCAAGGTCTTTATCAAAGATGACCAGGTAATCAAATTCTGCCGTTTTACTCGGTGCCTGATCCAGGTAAACATATCCTAAAAGTTTACCTTCGTTCTTTATCCTGAAAAAATTCTCTTTTGAAACTCTGGAGGGCAATTTTTGCTGCAGTTCTTCAGAAACTTCCACTCCTTCATGAGTGTAGTGAGTAACTTCAAACTCCTCTTTTATCTCGCGATCGATCTTCTTTTCAAGGCCTTTGAAAAGCCCAAAAGAAAGCATCACCGGCAGGGCCAGCAAAATCGCAATAAGAATTGTGAATTTTTTCATCGGTGCAAAATTAAGTATTTATTCCCTCTTTAGGCAAATTATATGCCAACAGTCGGAAAGAACAACTCTTCCCGACTGCGACACTATTAACTTTATAGTTTAGAACCAAACTCCAACTCCAAAGTTGAGCTGGTTCTTGGCATCTGCGCCTTCAACGGCGTTGTCCTTGATCTGGTAATCACCTTTGAAAACCACTCCCGGTGCAATATGATAGCTAAGTCCCAAGGTGACATCATTCCTGTCATAGGCAGGATTTTCTACCAGGCTTCCCTCAACATCAGCATGGGTATCGTAATCTTCGTAACGTGCGAAGGCAAAAAGCTTTTGTTTGTTGGTCATTGGCAAAAGGTTGTAAGCAGCTTCTGCATACCATCCAGAAAGGGCGCTACCAAGATCTCTTCCAGTCAGGGCATTGTAGTCATCGGTATCTGTAAGCGAAGCATAGATATATTCACCTCTTGCCGTGAAACGCTCATACACATAACGCGCATCAAGACCTATCATAGACATTCCAACATCAGCTCCGTCAAGCATATCCACCTCATCTGCGGCCTGAGTTCTTCCGAAGTAACCCGCAAGACCTAATCTCATCCCGAGGATTCCATAATATTCGATCTTAGTGGAAAGGTTTGGCGTGTTCACGGTAGACTTGATCCCTTTTTGACGACCACCACGTAATCCGCTGCTTCCGCCAATAAGTCCGGTACCATCTGAAGTGGTTGACTGGAAACCATTAAACACATATGCCTGATAAGTAAGAGAAGCAGAATTAATTCTACCTGTAACCCCTACCCCAATCTCTCTCCAGGTAGTTGGCACGATAGACCCTGCAATAGCCGGACGCTCCACTCCGTTAAAGGTAGTAGGTTCGTGATATTCGTTGATGATCCCCATTGGCACCAACATAAGACCTGCTCTCAAATTCACATTGTTCGCGATGTTGTAGTTCACAAAAGCCTGCTCTACATAAACTTCTTCTACGTGTTCAAATTCAATTTCAGTAAAGAACTGCACCTTATCGTTAAACTGGTATCCCAACAACATTACAAGACGCTGCACGTCAAGTTCCCCATTATCACCTTCCGGCTGATTGTAAGTCACCTCACCGTATGCTCCAAGAGTTACAGCATCATTATTAGCAGACAAAACCCTCTGGGCAGAGTTTTGCTGGTATTGAGGATCAAAAGTGATCGAATCCTGCTGGGTTTGCGCAACTGAAACTGCTGTAGTGGCTCCTATTGCTAATAGTAGTAAAAACTTTTTCATGATTCTTATTTAGACTTGTTTAAAATAATGCCGCAAATATATACCAGCAGTAACTTTCTCCCAAGGTTATTTAGATTAAATTCAAATAAAATATACTAATGGAAACCGCTTGAAACCATTGTATTTCCTAATGGTACGCGGTGAAGATCTTAGTTGCCTCATTATGAGCAGATTCAAAACTCATCATTTTTATATGAGTTTCTGCTTTGCGAGAAGTGAAATAAGAAAGTAACTTTTCTGTAGGCATATTGCCGGTGAGTTCATCTTTGGCCATTGGGCAACCGCCAAAGCCCTGGATCGCGCCATCAAAGCGCATACAACCCGATCTATAGGCGGCATCTACTTTTTCGAACCAGCTCGTGGGCGTGGTATGAAGATGGGCGCCAAATTCTATTTCGGGATACTTCGGAATGAGATTGGAAAATAAGTATTCTATCACCTCCGGAGTGGAACTTCCAATGGTATCTGAAAGGGAAAGGATCTTCACCCCCATACCTGAAAGCTTCTCGGTCCACTCCCCCACGATCTCCACATCCCATGGATCACCATAAGGATTTCCAAAGCCCATAGAAAGGTAAGCGACCACTTCCTTGTTAGTTCTGCCTGCGATATCAAGGATCTCCTGCAATATCTCTACCGACTGCGCGATGGTCTTGTGAGTGTTCCGCATCTGGAAATTCTCAGATATTGAAAAAGGGTATCCAAGGTAATCGATTTCCGGATGTTGCGAAGCATCCTGTGCGCCGCGGGTGTTGGCTACGATGGCCAGTAACTTGCTTTGGGTCCTGGAAAGATCCAGTTTAGAGAGTACTTCAGCCGTATCGGCCATCTGCGGAATGGCTTTTGGGGAAACAAAACTTCCGAAGTCAATGGTATCAAAACCGCAGCGCAAAAGAGATTGTATATACTGTACTTTTTTCTCTGTTGGAATGAGATCCTTTATACCCTGCATGGCGTCGCGCGGGCACTCGATAATTTTGATTTTCCCCATAGGCTCAAATATAGAATTTAGTATCGAGAAATGAGAATTGAGAAATGAGAAATGAAAATCGAAATATTCCCACGTGTGTCATATGGTTTCTAAAGTACATGCTATTCAAATACTTACTAAATACTTCTACAACAATATAAAAACTCCAATCCCTACAAACACAATAATTTGCAGCCATTTAAAGATCGCACCGGAATGGGGATGCTTTTGAAGATAAATCGAGATCTTCCCGGCAAGAACCGCAACGGTGGAAAAAATCAAAAAAGCCTGCAGCATGAACAAAAAGCCCAGCAGGTAAAACTGCATCACTGTATCGCCTGAAGGTTCCCATAAAAATCCCGGAAAAAACGCCAGGAAGAAAATAGCCACCTTTGGATTGAGCACATTCATGAGAAAGCCCCTTTTAAAAAGGGATAATAATTCCTTCTTTTGCGGAGGTTCCCCACCGGTCATTTCAATTTGACCTTCACTTCTATATACCTTAAATGCCAGGTACAGTAAATAACCTGCCCCAAAAAGCTTGATCACCAAAAATAAAGTTTCCGACTGCTTGATTATGGCAGAGATCCCAAAAGCGACCAGGCTGGTATGGATGATGATTCCCGAAACAAGACCCAGGGCTGTGACTACGCCATATTTTTTTCCGTTGGTCATCCCCTGCACCAGCACATATATGATATCGGGACCGGGGGAAATGGTCAATAAGATCGAAGCTGTTAAAAAAGGAAGAAGCTGCTCCAGCACTACGAGCGTCTTAAAATTTCTTTATTGATATCCCTGATCAATTTTGGGCCTTCATAAATGAATCCTGTATAAACCTGCACCAGGCTGGCCCCTGCTTCCAATTTTTCAATGGCATCTTCGGGAGACATGATGCCGCCCACTCCTATAATAGGAAATGCTTTATTGCTTTTTTCTGAAAGGAACCTGATCACCTCGGTAGCACGACTATTTAAAGGCTTCCCGCTTAAACCACCTGTCTCATCTTTTTCTTTTGAAGTCAAACCCTCCCTTGAGATAGTGGTGTTCGTCGCAATGACTCCGGCAATTCCTGTTTCTTTTACAATATCGATAATGTCCAGCAATTGGGAATCGGTAAGATCTGGCGCGATCTTTAAAAGAATAGGCTTTGAAATCGGTTTTTTGGCGTTTCTCTTCTGAAGCGTGTTCAAAAGATTGGTGAGAGGTTCTTTATCCTGCAGCTCCCGAAGGTTTGGCGTGTTGGGAGAACTCACGTTCACCACGAAATAATCCACGTGCTCAAAAAGGGCATCAAAACAAATGATATAATCCTCGACCGCCCTATCATTAGGAGTTAATTTGTTCTTCCCAATGTTACCGCCAATCAGCACATTCTTGTTCTTCTTAAGGCGTTCCACTGCCTCTGCCACTCCCCCGTTATTGAAGCCCATGCGATTGATGATGGCCTTATCTGCTTTTAGCCTGAACAGCCTTTTCTTTTCATTCCCCGGCTGAGGTTTAGGGGTAAGGGTTCCGATCTCAATAAAGCCGAAACCGAAGGCTGAAAGCTCCCTATATAATTTAGCGTCTTTATCAAATCCTGCGGCCAGGCCTACGGGATTTTTGAACTTCAGGCCGAAGACTTCCCGCTCCAGAAGTGGATCTTCTATCAGGAACTTTTTCTTTACGATCCCGGCAACAAAGGGAAGTTTAAATAACTTCCGAAGCATGGAAAAGGTCCAATAATGCACTTTTTCGGGATCAATCTGGAAGAGCAACGGCTGAATAAGAGCTTTGTACATGGAGATGGTTTTCGGCAAAATTAAAATAAACCGGAAGAAAATCATCCGAAAACATAAAAGGTTTTGAAGCCGGGCATTAGTTCCTTAATTTTGATGAAATTTTAGCAGAAAATGACCAACAAAAAGGAGATTATAGATCGTTTCATCAGTTATGTGAAAATTGACACTCAAAGTGATGAAAACAGCAAAACAACACCCAGTACCCAGAAACAGTGGGATCTTGCAAATAAATTAAAAGGCGAACTAGAAGAGATGGGAATGCAGGAGGTGAGCATCGACGAGCATGCTTACGTGATGGCCACTCTGCCTTCAAATGTTGATCATGAAGTGCCGGTAATAGGGTTTGTGGCGCATTTTGACACTACGCCCGACTTTTCAGGCACCAATGTAAATCCGCAGATCGTAGAAAATTACGACGGAAAAGATATCGTGCTTCATAAAGAGAAAAACATCGTCCTTTCTCCCGATTATTTTGAAGACCTGCTCCAGTACAAGGGGCAGACGCTGATCACTACCGATGGCACCACGCTTTTAGGTGCCGACGATAAAGCCGGAATCACAGAGATCATGGAAGCCATGAAGTACCTGCTCCAAAATCCGGAGATCAAACATGGAAAGATAAGAGTGTGTTTCACTCCCGATGAGGAAATTGGTCGCGGCGCCCATAAATTCGATGTGGAAAAATTCGGAGCCCAATGGGCCTACACTATGGATGGCAGCCAGATAGGCGAACTTGAATACGAGAATTTCAATGCCGCTGGAGCCGTTGTTACGGTAACCGGAAAAAGCGTGCATCCCGGATATGCGAAAGACAAGATGATCAACAGCATGTACATCGCGCAGGATTTCATCAACTCCCTACCCAGACTGGAAACCCCCGAGCATACAGAAGGCCGCCAGGGATTCTTCCATCTTAACGGGATCGAAGGAGATGTTGAGGAAACCAAACTTCACTACATCATTCGTGACCACGATCGCAACCATTTTGAAGCCAGAAAACAGGTAATGCAGAAACTGGCAAAAGAAATTTGCGACCAATACGAAAGAGATTGCGTGACGGTAGAGATCAAAGATCAGTATTTCAACATGAAAGAGAAGGTGGAGCCGGTGAAGCATATTGTTGACATTGCCGAAGAAGCTATGAAACAACTTGGTATCACTCCGGTGATCAAACCTATTCGCGGGGGAACAGACGGAGCCCAACTGAGTTTCATGGGTCTCCCTTGCCCCAACATCTTTGCAGGCGGACATAACTTCCACGGAAAATACGAATATGTGCCGGTAGAAAGTATGCAGAAAGCGGTGGAAGTGATCGTGAAGATCTCTGAACTAACCGCAAAAAAGTACAGCAAA
>CAZNFK010000116.1:0-6443 GCA_964572365.1 uncultured Flavobacteriaceae bacterium
TTAAGGATGTAGTGGTCACCTTTATCAATGGCGGTTGTTTTTTGTGAAGTCGCGTCACTTCCGGCTTCCGGTTCAGAAAGACAAAAAGCACCTATAGATTCCCCGGCAGCAAGTTTAGTAAGATATTTCTCCTTTTGCGCTTCATTTCCGTAGGTGTCAAGACCCCAGCATACCAGGGAATTGTTCACAGACATAACCACAGACGCCGAAGCATCGATCTTGGAGATCTCTTCCATGGCCAGCACGTAAGAAACAGTGTCCATTCCGCCGCCACCGTATTCGGGCGACACCATCATTCCCAGGAAGCCAAGCTCCCCCATTTTCTTTACCTGTTCTTTTGGAAATTCCTGTTTTTCGTCTCTTTCTATTACGCCGGGAAGTAATTCTGTTTTTGCGAAGTCACGTGCCGCGTCACGTATCATTAAATGCTCTTCAGTAAGCTTGAAATCCATTCGGTATGTTGGTTTAAAAAAGTTGAATTTTCGAGCCCAAAGATACCGTTTTGAGTACAATTTTTCAATTAAGAAGCCTATTTTTACCGTTATGGATGAAAATAACTACAACGTTTTAGGAATAATGTCCGGAACTTCTCTGGATGGCGTTGATATCGCCCTGCTGAGTTTCCGAAAAAATGAGGTTTGGGAGTACGAAATAATTACTGCTGAAACTATTCCTTACTCCGAAAATTGGCAGAAGAAACTGTCAGAAGCGCTTTTTTATAACGATTTACGTCTTCATAATTTTGATGAGGAATACACTTCTTACCTGGCTGAAGTAATCCACGGATTCATTCAGAAGTACGATATAAAAGAGCTTGATGCTGTTTGCAGTCATGGTCACACCATAAAACATGAACCGGAAAATGGATTCACCCTGCAGATAGGGAACCTTCCGAAGCTGGCGAAAATGCTGGGCCATAAAGTCGTCTGCGATTTTAGGGTACAGGATGTAGAGTTGGGAGGCCAGGGCGCTCCATTGGTGCCTATAGGTGACGAATTGTTGTTCTCTGAATATGATTATTGTCTCAACCTTGGTGGTTTTGCCAATGTTTCGACCAAAATAAGTGGTACTCGAGTGGCGTACGATATTTGTGCGGTGAATACGGTACTGAATTATCTCGCCAAAAAGCTCGAGCTGCCTTATGACCGGGGCGGGGAGATCGCCGCCTCGGGAAAGATCGAGGAGGGGTTGCTGGAAAAACTGAATTCCCTGCCGTTCTATCGTCAAAGTCCGCCAAAATCTCTCGGGATCGAGTGGGTAAACACCCACATTTTTCTTTTTTTTGAAGATGTCGCTTCGGTGGCTTCAGCTTTGCGCACTTATACCGTCCATGCTGCAACCCAGATCGCCAAAGAATTGAAAGGCTCGTCGGAAAGCAGGGTGCTTGTGACTGGTGGTGGCGCCTATAACGATTATTTGATGAGAGAAATTCAGGCACGCACGCAGGTTGAAGTGGTGATTCCTTCTAAAAATCTGGTAAACTTTAAAGAAGCGCTTATTTTCGGATTTTTGGGAGTGCTGAAATTAAGAGGGGAAAACAATGTGCTGAGCTCAGTAACGGGGGCTTCTAAGGATCATTCCTCCGGGAAAATCTTTTCTCCATAATTCCTGATCAAAATCAAGTTTTTAAGAAGTTTAGTTTTTTATATTTGCGTCAATTTTTAATAAGATTATGAAAGATTTATTGAATTTATACCAAAATAAGGCCCCTGAAATTGTTTTTAATTGGAAAGATCCAGAAACTGAGGCCGAAGGCTGGACGGTCATTAATTCCCTTCGTGGCGGTGCTGCCGGCGGGGGTACCAGGATGAGAAAAGGACTCGATATGAACGAGGTGCTTTCCCTGGCCAAAACCATGGAAGTGAAATTCACCGTATCTGGTCCGGCGATTGGTGGCGCGAAGTCGGGAATTAATTTCGATCCTAATGACCCTCGCAAAAAAGGCGTTTTGGAACGTTGGTATAAAGCGGTTTCCCCTCTTTTGAAGAGTTACTACGGAACCGGAGGAGACCTGAACGTAGATGAAATCCATGAGGTGATCCCAATTACTGAGGATTCCGGAGTGTGGCATCCGCAGGAAGGAGTGTTCAACGGGCATTTCAAGCCTACAGAAGCCGATAAGATAAACCGTATCGGGCAGCTGAGACAGGGCGTGATCAAGGTGCTTGAAAACAGCAATTTTTCACCCGATGTTAGCCGCAAATATACCGTTGCCGATATGATCACCGGTTACGGCGTGGCCGAAGCGGTGAGACACTATTATGATATTTATGGCGGAGACGTTAAAGGAAAGCGCGCTATCGTGCAGGGCTTCGGAAATGTAGGTTCTGCCGCAGCCTATTACCTGGCACAGATGGGAGCCAAGGTCGTGGGAATAATCGACCGTGACGGCGGACTCATCAAGGAAGAAGGATTTTCTTTCGAAGAGATCAGGGACCTGTTCCTGAAAAAAGAGGGAAATGCGCTAAAAGCTGAAAATATGATCCCGTTCGAGGAGATCAACGAAAAGATATGGAGTGTAAAAGCTGAAATTTTTGCTCCCTGTGCAGCCTCAAGATTGATCACCAGGGAACAGGTGGACAAAATGGTAGATGCCGGGCTGGAAGTGATTTCCAGCGGAGCGAATGTACCTTTCGCCGATAAAGAGATCTTCTTTGGTCCCATCATGGAATATACCGATGGCCGTGTGAGCGTGATCCCCGACTTTATAGCGAACTGCGGAATGGCCCGTGTTTTTGCTTACTTCATGGAAAGAAGGGTGCAAATGACCGATGAAGCTATTTTTAAAGATACTTCAGAAACTATAAGAAAAGCGATCAAAGACGTGCATGATCACAATACGGCGAAAACCCACATTAGTGAAACCGCATTTGAGATTGCATTAAAACAACTGGTTTAGGGCAATGACCTTATGATACCCTTAATTATTGTCACCTTTTTTCTGGGGTATCTCTTAATTACCCTGGAACACCCTTTAAAATTAGATAAAGCGGTATCGGCACTTTTGATGGCTACTGTGATCTGGGCCTTTCTTTCATTTGGCTTTCATCAGGGTTGGTTGTCTGTCATCAACTCCCATGGAGAGATCTTTAATATTAATGCTGAAAACCCGGCCTTACAACAGCTGGGTTTTAAGGCTAATTTGATGCATCATTTTAGCGCCATAAGTGAGATTCTATTTTTCCTTATCGGTGCAATGACTATAGTCGAAATTATAGATCTTCACAGAGGCTTTGGGATCATTAAAAAAGCTATTACCACTACCAATAAAGTAAAATTGCTGTGGATCCTGGGAGGGCTGGCTTTTACTCTATCAGCAATAATAGACAACCTCACAGCTACAATTATCCTGGTTACCCTGCTGCGAAAACTTGTTCCGAAACGGGATTATAGGGTATGGTTTGCTGCAATGATCATTATTGCTGCAAATGCCGGGGGAGCCTGGTCTCCTATCGGGGATGTGACAACCACCATGCTTTGGATCAATAATAAGGTAACCACTGCGGGTTTATCTGAGCATGTTATAATTCCGGCTATATTTTGTTTTATTGTTCCATTCGCCATTGGTTCGAGACTAAAAGCGTTTAAAGGAGAAACAGTTTTAAAAACCAAAGTGATCGACGAGGAGACCGTGCGATTATTGAGCAGTAAAAAAATGCTTTATACGGGACTTGGAGCAATTTTATTTGTCCCTGTATTTAAGGCTGTGACGGGTTTGCCGCCCTATGTTGGAATGTTATTCAGTCTTGGATTCGTATGGTTGGTTTCCGAATATGTGAGACCGGTAAAGAATTTTAATAAGAATGATAAATACCTGTATTCAACTTCAAAAGCTCTCTCAAAAATTGAGTTTTCAAGTATTCTTTTTTTCCTGGGTATTTTGTTGGCTGTTGCAGGGCTTGAAAGCTTAGTGGTGGCCCAGGGCGCAGGAGCCTTGCTTTACGCTGCTAATTCTCTATCAACCCTTATTCCTAATATGCATTTGGTGGTGATTATCCTGGGGTTTCTTTCGGCGGTGGTTGATAATGTTCCTTTAGTAGCAGCATCTATGGCCATGTATGAGTTCCCTGTAAATGATCCTATTTGGCATTTTATCGCTTACTGTGCAGGAACGGGCGGAAGTCTTTTAGTGATAGGATCTGCGGCCGGAGTAGCAGCCATGGGGATGGAGAAGATCAATTTCATGTGGTATCTTAAAAATATTGGCCCTTTAGCAATGATGGGTTTTCTCGCCGGTGCCATTAGCTTTATGCTGAACGTATTCTTTTTTCAGTAACCACCTGATTATTCCCGGTAGTTTAATTGGATTATTTCCAATGCTGTTTATCTTTACAATTATATTCGTAATCTTGCGTTACATTTAAAAACCTAAATCGAACACATGTTAAACTTTTTTCAGGACGATGCTCTAGCTCAGGCCGCACAAGATGCGGAACCTGTAGTAGAAGAAAAAACCCTCTCTTTATTCGATCTGTTTTTAAGCGGCGGGGTTGGCGGCCAGATCATCATCGCCATTCTTTTTATTCTGCTGTTTGCCGCGGTATACATCTATTTTGAACGTTTGTTTGCCATTAAGGCTGCTTCGGAAACTGACAGCAATTTCATGAACCAGATAAAAGACAGTGTGGTGCACGGTAATATTGAATCGGCACGCATACGTTGCGCCCAGGCAAATTCCCCTGTGGCCCGCTTAACAGCAAAAGGCCTGGACAGGATCGGCAGCCCTTTGGAGGATATCAACACGGCTATCGAGAATGCAGGAAGACTGGAAGTCTATAAACTGGAAAAGAACGTAAGTATTCTGGCAACTATCGCAGGGGCCGCGCCAATGATCGGTTTCTTGGGAACCGTAATTGGGATGGTGATCGCCTTTCACGAACTGGCAACCAGTAGCGGGCAGGCAGAGATGGGAGCTTTGGCTGAAGGTATCTATACCGCGATGACCACAACCGTAGCCGGTTTGATCGTAGGGATCATCGCTTACATTGGCTATAACCACCTCGTGGTAAAGACCGATAAAGTGGTGCACCAGATGGAGGCCACCGCAGTAGATTTCCTTGACCTGTTAAACGAACCAGCATAATATGAACTTAAGAGGCAGAAATAAGATCAGTCCCGAATTCAGCATGAGTTCCATGACTGATATTGTATTCCTTTTATTGATCTTTTTCATGCTCACTTCCCCGGCTATTACTCCGGAAGCTCTGGACCTCATTTTGCCTAAGGCAAAGGGAAAGACCACTACCAAGCAGAATATCTCGGTAAGCATCACCAAAGACCTGCAGGTGTATATCAACAAGGAGCGGGTGAGCAACAGCGCCCTGGAATCAAGACTGAAGGCTGAACTGGCAGGAGTGGAAGATCCAACGATAATTCTTAGAGCCGAAGAAGGAGTGCCAATTGAAAAGGCGGTTAATGTCATGGATATTGCCAACCGCAACAAGTACAAGATCGTTCTGGCAGTAAAACCGGAATAAAAATCCTGTTTTATCACTTTAGATCAAAAGTGGAACTAAGTTTGCTGCTAATCCTTAGATAAACTATCGGGTGAAACTATTAGAAACAAAGCACGAAAAAAGATCCTTCGCGATCACAACCGTTATCCACGTGTTGCTGATCCTGCTTTTGCTGTTCTTTGGTTTCACGTATCTTGATCCGCCACCCGAGAGCGGGATCGCGATTAACTTTGGAACTTCAGATGTAGGTTCGGGGACCGAACAGCCTACTGAGCCCATTAAATCTGCTCCGCAAAATACCACTCCCGAGGTAACTCCTGTAGAGACTTCCATCAAGGAAGAAGTCGTTACACAGGAAGTTGAGGAGGCACCGGTGATCGAAAAGAAAAAGGAAGATCCCGTGGTTCAAAAAGTGGAAAAAAAGCCGGTAAAAAAAGAACCGGAACCTGTTAAAAAACCTGATCCCAAACCCGATAAATCCACTTCAGATGCCCTGAGTAGTATTCTTAATGGCCCCGAAAGTGACGGAAAAGCTTCCGGAGGAGAAGGAGATGATCGATTGGCGGGGGATAAAGGTAGTCCTGACGGAGACCCTGATGCCAAAGCTTATTATGGTACAGGAATGGGGCTTGACGGAGACGGAAATTACCGACTAGGCGGACGAAGAGCGCTGAACAAAGAAAAATTCGTGCAGGATTGCAATGAATCCGGAGTAGTTGTGGTGCAGATCGAAGTGAACAGAAATGGGCAGGTAGTGCGTGCCACTCCCGGAGTGAAAGGGACTACTAACAATGCCGCCTGCTTGATGGACCCGGCAAAAAGAGCTGCTTTGGCCACGACTTTCAACAGTGACTCAAATGCACCTGCCACCCAAGTAGGAACGATTATCTATAATTTCAAACTTTCAGAATAACTTGATGACTTATCAGGAGACTGTTGACTGGATGTTTCAGCAGTTGCCCATGTACCAGCAGGTGGGGAACAAGG
>CAZNFK010000117.1:0-6409 GCA_964572365.1 uncultured Flavobacteriaceae bacterium
TAAAATAAAAAGGGGCTATTATGGAATTGATATTAAGAAAAGACGTAGAGAATTTAGGTTTCAAAGACGATGTAGTATCGGTTAAACCGGGATACGGTCGTAACTTTTTGATACCTCAAGGTTTTGCTGTATTGGCAACCCCTTCTGCAAGAAAGGTTTTGGAAGAAACTTTGAAGCAGCGTTCTTATAAAGAGAAAAAACAAATTGAAGATGCACAAAAGCAGGCTGATAAACTTAATGGTCTTGACATTAAGTTAACTGCCAAAGCAGGTGCAGGAGATAAGATTTACGGTTCTGTGACCAGCCAGGATTTAGCTGATGCTTTAGCTAAAGAAGGTGTTGAGATCGAGAAGAAGTACATTACTATCGCAGGTGGGAACATCAAACGTTTAGGTCAATATGACGCTACCTTGCGTTTTCACCGTGAAGTGGTTTCAAACTTCAGCTTTGATGTAGTTTCAGAAGCTTAATCATACTTCATAGAATTACTAAGCCTGCTTCTTTTGGAGTAGGCTTTTTTTATTTAGTATTGAGATGTGAGACAAGAAATTGAAATAGCAATTGAGAAGCCATAATCCTTAGGCCTTAAAATTTAAACCTTTTTATGAAATACGCCCGATTGTCAAAAGAACAGTTCGAAGAACTTCACCAGGAATTCATTACTTTCCTGGCTACTCAGTCCATAACCGGGGATGAGTGGGAAGATATCAAGATCAACAAACCTGAAGTAGCCGAAGAAGAACTCGATGTTTTCAGCGACCTTGTTTGGGAAGGGGTGCTTAATCAGGCACGTTTCCTGGAACATTTTTCACCCAACCAGATCTATCTTTTCAAAATAACCGAAACTACCCTCAACCTTATTGCCGTAAAAGTGGAAAATGAACAGGTGGATATCACCACCCGTCAGGGCTACAACTGGCTTCAGCAAAATTTGATGGACGACAGGGTGTCCTTGTACACTTCTTCAAAAGCAATTAGTGATGACCGCAATAAAGATATTTTTGCCCTGGTACAACAGGGTGCAGTGATCACGAAAGGAGATCTTTACGACTTTTTTGAGAAGCACCTTAATTTGTAAGTTCAAAGCTTGAAGTTCAACGTTCAAAGTTGATAGTCTTGCCGAACGTCATGCTGAATTTATTTCAGCATCCTTTGATTTAAATAAAGAATACCCTGACCCCCCGACGCTTCGGGGAAGGGTGACGGTGTGAATTGGATTTCTTCTGCCGGGTCTAGTCCTTCGATTTCGCTCTGGAAATTGTGTCGAGGCCTTATTCAGTACGCCGAACTTTCAAAAAAGTTTTAAAAGGCCCCTCGACTCCGCTCGGGGTGACAATCTGCTAAAGACTATCGACTACGGACTAACCTCTATTCGTATCTCAACGACTCGATCGGGTCTTGTTTGGCAGCCTTCGCGGCGGGATAACTTCCGGCGAGCACGGCTACAATGATGGTAATTACCGTGGCCCAGATCATCGCCATCCAGGGAGTAGTAAAATCGAATCCGGCTGCAGAAGAGACTGCGAATCCTATTAAAATTCCGAAGAGAATTCCAAAAAGTCCACCAATTTGCCCAATGATGAGGGTCTCCATAAAGAATTGGGTGGCAATAGTGTTCTTTTTCGCGCCCAAAGCCTTTCGTACCCCGATCTCCCGGGTGCGTTCGCTCACAGATACCAGCATGATATTCATGAGTGCAATAGAGGATCCAAAAATGGTAATAATGGAGATCACCCATGCGGCCATGTTGAGGTATTGGGTAATGGAAAAGATACGGTTGATAAGATCGTCACTCCTGGTGATCCCAAAGTTGTTCTCCTCTACAGGATTCAATCCCCGAATGTTTCTAAAGGTGATGATGGCTTCATCCTGTGCTCCTTCCAGTAATTCCTTGTTATCGACTTTTATGCTGATGTTGTAATTGATATTTGGTTCAGTGAACATGGAGCGGGCGATCTGGATAGGGATAAGCACTCTTAGATCCTGGTTATTTCCGAAGGTCGAGCCTTTGGATTCCAGCACACCTACTACACGAAACTTCGCACCTCTTATAGAGATGGTTTTATTGATAGGATCTGTCCCTTTGAACAGTCCGTCTTTGAAATCAGCTCCTAAAACCGCTACGTTGTTATTGTTCTCAACATCGAAGAAATTCAGGTCCCGGCCTTTTTCTACTTTCAACCCCGAATTGGTGATGAAATTCTCATTGATTCCGAGGACTGTTACTTCAGGATCTGTTTTTTCGTTCTCATATTTTACTTCCGCAGAAGAAGTTCCGGTAAATGAAATGGAGATCTGTGTTTGCGGGAATTCATATTTATCTTTGAATTCCTTCACCTCGCGGTAACCCAGGACGGGGTTGATCTTTTCCCGGCCATTCCTGCCACCGCCGTTCACGCGTATCTGCGATTCGTAACGCTGCAGGTTGAAGGTATTGGCGCCCATTGATGCGAAGTCACTGGAAATGGTGTTTTCCAGCGCTGCCACGGCACTTAAGATGCCAACCAGGGCAGTGATGCCAATGGCAATGATCATTACGGTTAGGATCGTCCTTAAAAGCTGACTTTTAATGGAAAAAAAAGCGATCCTGATGTTCTCTTTAAAAAGTGGAAACATTCGCAGCTGAAATATTTATGAATTAGACGCAGGGAAGTGCAAGTTGTTACATCAAAATAAGTATTTATGGGATTCCCGGCGAAAAGGAGGAAGGCGTTCTTTTATTTTTTCAGATATTTGCGCTTCAGGAAAAACATTCAAAATGGCACAGAAACCTTCTATTCCCAAAGGTACACGGGATTTCTCCCCGGCCGAAGTGGCGAAAAGGAATTATATCATACAAACCATCCGGGACCAGTTCCAAAAATTCGGGTTCCAGCCTATCGAGACCCCGAGTTTCGAAAACAGCGAAACCCTGATGGGTAAATACGGGGAGGAAGGTGACCGTTTGATCTTTAAGATCCTGAATTCCGGGGATTTTCTTAAAAAAGCCGATTCCGACGCATATGCGGCCAAAGACAGCCTTAAGATCACTTCTTCCATAAGTGAAAAAGCTTTGAGGTATGATCTCACCGTGCCCTTTGCGCGTTACGTGGTGCAGCACAGGAATGAAATTGAATTTCCGTTCAAACGCTACCAGATCCAACCGGTTTGGCGGGCAGACAGGCCTCAAAAAGGGCGTTTTAGAGAGTTCTTTCAGTGTGATGCAGATGTTGTGGGAAGCACCAGCCTGTGGCAGGAGGTGGAATTTGTGCAGCTTTATGACGCGGTTTTTACGGCCCTTGAACTAAAAGGAGTGACCATCAAGATCAATAACCGTAAGGTTTTGTCAGGTTTTGCTGAAGTTATTGGGGAATCTGATAAACTTATCGATTTTACGGTGGCCCTTGATAAGCTGGATAAAATAGGGGAAGAAGGCGTGAAAAAGGAAATGCAGGAAAAAGGCATTTCTTCGGAAGCTATTCAAAAAATACAGCGCGTTTTTGATCTGAAAGGAGACTTCGCCGAAAAAATAAAAGTTTTAAAAACGATTCTCTCTACTTCCGAAGTAGGGAAAAAAGGGATCGAAGAGCTGGAATTCATCAGTATGGGCATCGAGGCTTTAGGCCTGGAGACCGCGAAACTTGACCTTGATGTGACTTTGGCCAGGGGGCTGAATTATTACACCGGGGCAATTTATGAAGTTTCGGCGCCCGAGGAGGTGCAGATGGGCTCTATTGGGGGCGGTGGCCGCTATGATGACCTCACCGGGATCTTTGGAATGAAGGATGTGAGCGGAGTAGGGATCTCATTTGGCCTGGACAGGATCTACCTGGTGCTGGAAGAGCTAGATCTTTTCCCTGAAACCGTTTCCAAAAACATTGAAGCCCTGTTCATTAATTTCGGAGAAAGCGAAAGCCTTTATTGTTTAAAAGCTATCAATGCATTGAGAAAGGCCGGGATCGCTGCAGAACTTTATCCCGATGAGGCCAAGATGAAAAAGCAGATGAACCACGCCAACAAACGCGATATTCCGTTCGTTGTTCTTGCGGGGAAAGAGGAGATGGAACAGGAGAAATTTACTTTGAAGAACATGCGTTCGGGGGAGCAGTTTACTGTTTCACAACAGGAGCTGGTTGAGAAGTTGAAGTAGTTGCCGGTTGCCGGTTGCCGGTTGTTTTACAAATCAGTGAATTCCAAACTCACAACTAAAGACTAAAGACTACAGTCTCCTTATCGGCTCACCTCGTTCAAGCGTTCCATTTCTTCGCCTGAAAGCTTCAGCTCTACCGCTTCTTCAAAAGCCGTTAAATGGCTGCTCTTTGTAGCGCTGACAATTGGTGCGGTAATGCCGGGGCGTTGCATAATCCAGAGATGGGTCACCGCCAAAAGAGGGATATGAAATTTATGTTATCGAGATTTTTTTCTTCAGGTGCAATTATTTATAATTTCCTCTGCAGTAGGATTATTCAGGTTATCTGTAAAAGCAAAATTGCTGTTTTGATTTACTGCTAATTTTTTTAAGGCGCAGAAGTCACTAAGTACTGTATTTCTATAAATTTGAAGCCAGCCCTGATAACTAACCAGATTGTCTAATCCGGTAAGTGATTTCAAACTTGGATTGTAACCTATGTTAACAGGAGTGGAAGAATAAGATATTATGGATGTTATTCCGGTTAAACCTTCAAGACTGATTAATGACTGATTGTACATTACAGATAATTGTTTTAGAGAATTTAGATTTTCAAGCCCTTTTAATGAAGTGAGTCCAGCATTTTCTTCGATCCATAATTTATCTTCTATGGTGGTTAAGCTATCTAAACCATCCAAAGAAATTAAAGAATTATTCTGTTGTATAAAGATCCTGTGTGCTGTAGTTAAGTTGTTTAACCCGTTAAGATTAGTTAATGAGTTGTTGTCTTTTAGAGTTAAAGTAATGACAGATTTTACTTCCTGAAAAGCAGATAAATCATTTAAGTTAGCATTTGATATAATATTAATGTTTCCCTTAATATGATTCACATTCCTGAGCCCGTCTAGGTTTGTCAAACTTTCATTAAAACTTATATCTAAATTGATCAATACGGTTATTGCTTCTAAACCATTAATATTATACAAAGTATCGTTTTTGAAAATTGTGATTGACCCTAAGTAATTCAGGTTTCTTAATGAGGAAATATCATTTAGAATGGAATTGTTAACCAGGCTAAAGTAATTTATGGATTGTAAATTCTCCAAACCAGATAGATTTTCCAGCGAAGTATTATCTATTGTAAGAGAATTTTTAACTGTTACCATGCTTTTTAGAGGAGATAGATCTTTCACCGTACCATTGATAGTTAAACTTCCATCTATTACAGTATAGTTGTTTTCTCCAAATTCAATAACTTCTTCTTGTGAACTCAAAGTAATATCCCCAACATAAATTTTTTCTTTTGGTTTCTGGGGTTCGATATTTTCAGGTGCATCAGAGCTACATGAGAATAGAAAGGTAACTAG
This sequence comes from uncultured Flavobacteriaceae bacterium, assembly GCA_964572365.1. Classification (GTDB taxonomy): domain Bacteria; phylum Bacteroidota; class Bacteroidia; order Flavobacteriales; family Flavobacteriaceae; genus Salinimicrobium. The sequence continues at coordinate 5,476 of CAZNFK010000117.1, forward strand.
TGCTAAATAAGAAAGGATCTTCATAGTTAATTTATTTCTAGGGAGCGTACGGCTTGGTATAGAACCGGAATGTATAAAAGTCAAGAAGTGCTTTTAAATGATTTCTATGCATTAATAGATAAGTAATAGTGGCCTTAGTAGGGAGGTATTTTAGTTTAACTTAATTTTTTTTTGGGGGGAAAGATAGGAATTTTTTTACCCATACCGCGCAATGAGGAAAAAGCGGATAATACTAACAAATTATCTTCTGGATATTTCTGAACTATGTTTCGGGAAGAAATGAAGAAGTTAAAGTAAAGGAAAATCGGGATATCACGTCAGGCGTAATCAAGACCCTATGTGGGTTACACCGTAACTTGCCTTAACTATCGTCTACCGTCTAAGGTCTATCGACTGATCTCATTTAGTTTTTCCATTTCCTCACCCGAAAGTTTCATGTTAACCGCTTCTTCAAAAGCCGTTAAATGGCTGCTCTTTGTGGCGCTGACAATTGGTGCGGTGATCCCCGGGCGTTGCATGATCCAGCGCAGGGCAACCGCCGAAGTGCTCACTTCATGTTTGTCGGCCATATGATCCAGGGTCTTTAGAATTCTCAGGCCTTTTTCGGAAAAATATTTTTCCACGATATCTTTTCTGCTGCCCTCGATGTCTTCGGCTTTTCGATATTTTCCCGTGAGGAAACCGCTGGCCAGGGAAAAATAGGAGATCACTCCCAGATCATACTCTTTTGCCAGTTCCCAATAGCCTTCTTCAAATTTTTTCCGCTGCATCAAACTGTACTCCGGTTGAAGGACACTGTATTTTGCAAGAGAGTTTTCTTCAGAAGCGGCCATTGATTCCCTGATGCGTTCAGGGGAGAGATTTGACGCCCCTATATAACGCACCTTCCCGTCTTTGATCAGCTGGTCATACGCCTCGAGGGTTTCTTCCACCG
>CAZNFK010000118.1:0-2664 GCA_964572365.1 uncultured Flavobacteriaceae bacterium
GAGCCCGAAGTATATAATATGAACAGCATATCTTCAGCATCCATCACTTCGGCAGGGCAATCTTTTTCTACTTTTTGCAATTCATCAAACCAGAATTTGTCCCTCCCTTCTTTCATGGAGGTAGGCTCCACAGTCCGGCGATAGACGATAACCGACTCGATCGAAGGGGTATCCTCCAGGGCCTTGTCACAGATCTCCTTAAGATTCACCTTTTTTGACCCCCGGTAAACCTCGTTGGCTGTAATGAGCATCTTACATTCAGAATCATTGATCCTGCGGGCAATGGCCGCACTGGAAAATCCGGCGAAGACAATGGAATGCACGGCACCAATTCGGGCACAGGCCAGCATTGCAATGGCCAGTTCGGGGATCATTGGCATATAGATACACACCTTATCCCCTTTTTTGATTCCGTTATTTTTCAAAACATTCGCAAAATGAGAGACCTTAACGAACAACTGCCGGTAGGAAATGTAGCGGGATTCTTCATCGGGATCATTGGGTTCCCAGATAATCGCTGTTTTGTTTCCTAATTTGTCAAGATGCCTATCCAGGCAGTTCTCTGTGATATTGAGCTTTCCACCCTTAAACCATTTGACCTCTGGTTTTCGAAAATCCCATTCCAGTGTCTTGTCCCACTTCTTATGCCAGGTAAAAGTATCGGCGATCTCTTCCCAAAAAGCTTCAGGATCTTTAATACTTTTCTTGTAGGCTTTCTTGTATTGCGCGAAGGTTTTGATCTGTAAGTTTTCCATATTCTAAATTTAGAAAAACCATCCTCAAAATCAAACAGAATAATCCTACTGATTATCAGGTTTTTAATTATTTTGTAAAATTTCAGCAAAATAAATACAGCTATGGATTTTGCTGAAGTTTAAGATTATAACGCATTCAATCTTCTTCATTCTTTTCTGAATTATGTATATTTATGAGACAGCTAATGGATCCTTTTGAATTTTAAATTTCACAGCTTTTTATGGAATTCATAGACTATTACAAAGTTTTAGGATTGGACAAAAGTGCCACCAAAAGTGACATCAAGAAGGCCTACCGTAAACTGGCCCGAAAATTTCACCCCGATCTAAATCCGAATGATACTGCGGCACAGAAGAAATTTCAGCAGATCAATGAAGCTCACGAAGTTCTGATCGATCCTGAAAAAAGGAAAAAATACGACCAGTATGGTAAGGACTGGCAACACGCCGAAGAATTCGAAAAGCAAAAGGCACAACAGCAACAGTATCAGCGACAATATTCCGGAGGTGGCTTTGGAGGCCGGTCTGCAGGAGGATTTGGTGGCGGATTTGAAGGTGGCGGCGGATTCGAGCAAGGGGATTTTTCAGATTTCTTTGAATCGATGTTTGGAGGTGCTGCAAGGGGCGGCAGGAGAACTACCCGCTTTCGTGGCCAGGACTATAACGCCGAACTTCATTTGAATCTTTCAGACGTCTACAAAACCCAAAAACAGACACTTACCGTAAACGGAAAAAATATCAGGTTAACCATTCCCGCAGGGGTTGAGAATGGTCAAACCATCAAGATCAAGGGATATGGCGGGGAAGGTGTAAACGGTGGTCCTAAAGGTGATCTTTTTATAACTTTCGTGATCACTAACAATACCGAATTTAAGAGAGAAGGCAGTAATCTCTATAAAGACGTGGACCTTGATATGTTCACTGCAGCTCTGGGGGGAGAGATCACGGTTAAGACCTTCGACTCGAAAGTGAAACTGACCGTAAAGCCAGAAACCCAGAATGGTACAACCGTCAAATTAAAAGGAAAGGGCTTTCCGGTTTATAAAAAAGAAGGCCAATACGGGGATCTTTACATTACCTATAAAATAAAGATCCCGACCAACCTTAGCCTTCGGGAAAAGGAATTACTTATGGAACTTCAAAAATTGAGAAAACATGGAGCCTAAGGAGTATATATCAATTACAGAATTTTGCAGCAGGCATCACATTCAGTATTCCTTCATCAATTCCCTGACTGAACATGGATTGCTGGATATCACCATCATAGAAGAAGACGAGTTTATTCACCCCGAGCAAGTACGCGAGTTGGAAAAGATCATGAGGTTGCATTTTGACCTGGAGATCAATGTACAGGGAATAGATGCTATAAACCATTTACTGAATAAGGTTTCTGAACTTCAGGAAGAAATACGGTATCTTCGAAACCGGCTGGACCGCTATGAATAATTTAATCTAAACCTAAAATATGAAAGTTACACTCACTTTTTTAGCATTGATCATCTTTACAGCGACCTGTAATAACACCACGAAAACGGAACAAAAAGAGGATAAAATGGAAGTAACCGGTACCATTCAACAACAGGGGATCACGTCCTATCAATACGGCACCCATACCCTCACCAATGACGAAACCTTTTACGCGCTTAGAAGTGAAACTGTAAACCTCGATAATTATATAGACCAGGAAGTGACCATTGTTGCCAAAAAAATAGAAGGATATCCTGTCGACGGGGGTCCGGACTATTTGCTGGTGCTAGAGGTAATGGAATAGGTGGTTTGTGGTTCGTTGTTTGTTGTTTATGGTTTGTGGAACCTGCTAACATGGTCACCGACAACCCACCACCTACAACTGATAACCCACAACTGACAACCCTTTAAATTTCTCGCAGATCGCGCTGATCTCCGCAGA
>CAZNFK010000118.1:2764-6275 GCA_964572365.1 uncultured Flavobacteriaceae bacterium
CACGCAGCTCTGTCGAGATGACAAAGAGCAATACCATTTTCTACCGACTACCAACAAAAGACTACAGACTAAGTTCTTTATGGTTTGTAATTGGGTCAACCCTATTTTGGACTCCACAAAGCCCAAACCGACAACTGACAACCCACAACTGACAACCGTCTAAAGACTACAGACTTCGAAGATAATGGAGCACATTCTTCTCAATCCTCTCCTCAATATTAGAAATATCTGCCTTGATAAACGTTTCCCCGGTGATCTGCTCATAAAGCTCTATATATCTTTCGGAAACGGAATTGATGTATTCATCGGTCATTTCGGGAATTTGTTGTCCTTCTTTGCCCTGGAACCCATTTTCGATGAGCCACTGTCTCACGAATTCTTTAGATAATTGTTTTTGCGGCTCCCCGTTTGCCAGTCTTTCCAGGTAACCTTCCGCGTAGAAATAACGGGAGGAATCGGGCGTGTGGATCTCGTCTATGAGGACGATCTCCCCGTTTTTGGTCTTTCCGAACTCATATTTAGTATCCACCAGGATGAGGCCGTTGTTCTTTGCCAGTTCACTTCCGCGGAGAAACAGCTGGCGGGTATAGCTTTCCAGGGTGTTGTAATCTTCTTCGGAAACAATACCTTTCTCCAGGATCTCCTCCCGTGAAATGTCCATATCGTGTTCCCCCGATGCAGCCTTGGTGGTAGGAGTGATAATAGGCACTTTGAAAGCTTCATTTTCTTTCATGCCTTCGGGCAATTTTACGCCACATAATTCCCTTTTCCCATTGGCATATTCACGGGCAGCGTGTCCCACCAGGTATCCTCTTATCACCATCTCAACTTTAAAGGGCTCACACTTTTCCCCTACCGCCACATTAGGATCTGGGGTAGCTTCCAGCCAGTTGGGCACGATATCTTCTGTGGCCTTCATCATCTTCGTGGCCAGCTGGTTAAGGATCTGTCCTTTGAACGGAATACCTTTTGGCATCACCACATCAAAAGCCGAAAGCCTGTCGGTCACGATCATGACCAGCTTGTCATTTTCAAGCGTGTATACCTCGCGTACCTTTCCTTTATAAACCGACTTCTGTCCCGGAAAATGAAAATTAGTTGTTGTTATTGTGTTCATCTTGTGATATATCTTTTGAAAAATTAAAAAACCCACCTGGATTTTTGAGGTGGGATCATTTGTATTTAGTCAGGTGTTTCTATGCGCTTGTAGGCAGCGATGATCTGTTTGACCAGTTTATGCCGAATCACATCTTTGTCATCCAGGTGAATGATGCCTACTCCCGGCACATCCTGAAGTACAAGGATGGCTTCTTTTAATCCGGAAACGATACGCTGCGGAAGATCGATCTGCCCGGGATCCCCTGTTACCATGAATTTCGCGTTCTTCCCCATTCGGGTAAGGAACATCTTCATTTGGGCATGGGTGGTATTCTGGGCTTCATCAAGGATCACAAAAGCATTGTCCAGCGTACGTCCCCGCATAAAAGCAAGCGGCGCGATCTGGATGGTTCCTTTTTCAATAAAGCTTTCCAGTCTTTCCGAAGGGATCATATCCCGCAGCGCGTCATATAAGGGCTGCATATAAGGATCGAGTTTTTCTTTAAGGTCACCGGGTAGAAATCCGAGGTTCTCCCCTGCCTCTACCGCGGGCCTGGTAAGAATGATCCTTCTTACCTGTTTTTCCTTTAAAGCTTTTACCGCAAGAGCTACTCCGGTGTACGTTTTTCCGGTTCCTGCAGGGCCGATGGCGAAGACCATATCGTTCTTGTTCATCAATTCCACAAGCCTGCGCTGGTTCGCGGTCTGGGCTTTGATAAGCCGGCCACTTACCCCGTGTAGCAGGACTTCTCCGCTCTCACTGGTGGTGTCGTAGTCTTCCCGGCTTTCACTGGTCAATACCCGCTCCATACTGTTCTCGTCCAGTTTGTTGAACTTTCCGTAGTGATCAATGAGCATATTGAACCGCTTATCAAATTCTTCCAGCATGTCTTCATCCCCATAGATGCGCAATTTATTCCCCCTGGCTACGATCTTAAGCTTTGGAAAATACTTCTTAAGAAGTTCAATATGTGCGTTTTGCTCACCGAAAAAATCCCGGGGATTGATTTCTGAAAGTTCAATAATAAGTTCGTTCAAAAGCGGCGTGGATTAAATTTAAAAATTGACTTATTTATCTTTAGATTTGCAATACAAACTTAGCAAATTAAAGGTTTAAGTTACTAAAAATATTCTAAGAATTGCCCATGGCTATTATTACCTTAACGACCGATTTTGGGGAAAAAGATCATTTTGCAGGGGCAGTTAAAGGAGCTATTTACACCGAATTACCCACGGCTAAAATAGTGGACATTTCCCACTCAATTGCGCCCTTTCATATTACAGAAGCTTCCTACATCATCAAGAACGCATACAAAAGCTTTCCCGAAGGAAGTATCCATATCATAGGGGTGGATTCTGAATTGACTCCCGAAAATAAACACATCGCCCTGAAACTGGACGGGCATTATTTCATTTGCGCCAATAACGGGATCCTCTCTCTTATTGCTTCGGAATATGTTCCCGAAAAGATCGTGGAGATCAATATTCACGACAAGGTGGAGAGCAATTTTCCTGTACTGGATGTTTTTGTAAAGGTTGCCGGTCACTTAGCCCGGGGCGGAACTTTGGAAGTGATAGGAAAACCCATACAGGAGATCAGGCAGCTCAAGGAGGTGGAACCGTATTTCAACTCAGAACAGAACCAGATCAAAGGCAATGTATTATATATCGATAACTACGGAAATGTGGTGACCAATATTTCGAAGAAGCTGTTTGACAAGATCGGGAAAGGCCGCAAATTCACCATGAGAGCAAGAACCGCTACTTTTGAAGAGATCTATCACACCTATAGCGATGCAATAAATTTCAACACAGATCAGTTGAACAGGGAGGACGGCAAGAAACTGGCGATCTTTAATTCGGGCGGATATATCGAGCTGGCCATCTATAAAAGCAATCCGAGTACGGTAGGAAGCGCTTCCACCCTCTTCGGACTGGAATGGCGGGATACGGTGACGATTAATTTTGAGAAGGAGTGATTGGAGGGGTTGGTGGTTTGTGGTTTGTAGTTCAAAAATTTTCGTTCTGCCCCTGCCCTATCCCGATGTGTCGGGAGGAGCCGAAAATTTTTATTGGAATTTGGAATTTGGAATTTAAAAAATGATAGTACGAATTGTAAAAATGACTTTTGAGCCTTCGGAAATTGAGGCGTTCCAGGAGTTGTTTGAAAGGAATAAAGAAAAAATAAGGGGTTTTGAAGGCTGTAATTTCCTGGAGTTGTACCGGGATAAGAACGAGGATAATATCTTCTTCACCTACAGTTACTGGGAGAACGAGGACGCCCTTGAAAATTACCGGCATTCAGACCTTTTTAAGGAAGTATGGAGCAATACCAAAAAGATGTTCTCGGGCAAACCCGAAGCGTGGAGCGTGGAGAAGGTTCATAGTTTGTAGTTCTCAGTTGTCGGTTGTC
>CAZNFK010000119.1:0-6269 GCA_964572365.1 uncultured Flavobacteriaceae bacterium
AAATATTTTTAAAATACAATTTATGGCAGACGATAAGAAAGTGATTTTCTCCATGTCTGGTCTTACAAAGACCTACCAGGGAGCGAATACTCCGGTTCTAAAGAACATTTATTTAAGCTTTTTCTACGGTGCGAAGATCGGGATTCTGGGATTGAACGGTTCCGGTAAATCCACTCTTTTGAGAATTATTGCAGGCGAGGAAAAGAACTACCAGGGAGACGTGGTTTTCGCTCCCGGATATTCTGTTGGCTACCTGGAACAGGAACCAAAACTGGATGATGAAAAGACGGTTCTTGAAGTGGTGAAAGAAGGGGCTGCAGAAACTGTCGCCATTCTTGAAGAATACAACAAGATCAATGATATGTTCGGCTTGCCCGAAGTCTATGAGGATCCAGACAAGATGCAGAAGCTTATGGACAAGCAGGCAGAACTTCAGGATAAGATAGATGCCAGCAATGCCTGGGAACTGGATACCAAACTGGAGATCGCCATGGATGCCCTGCGAACCCCAGAGCCCGATAAGAAGATCGGAGTCCTTTCGGGAGGGGAGAGAAGAAGGGTCGCCTTGTGCCGATTGTTGCTTCAGGAACCCGATGTCTTGTTACTGGATGAACCTACCAACCACCTTGATGCGGAATCGGTACTGTGGCTTGAGCATCACCTTCAGCAGTATAAAGGTACGGTGATCGCCGTAACCCACGACCGTTACTTTTTGGATAATGTAGCGGGATGGATCCTGGAACTCGACAGGGGTGAAGGAATTCCGTGGAAAGGGAATTATTCTTCCTGGCTTGACCAAAAGGCCAAACGCCTGGCACAGGAGCAAAAACAGGCCAGCAAGCGTCAAAAGACCCTGGAGCGCGAGTTGGAATGGTCCAGAATGGCACCAAAAGGCCGACATGCGAAACAAAAGGCACGTCTCAACAACTACGATAAGTTGATGAGCCAGGACCAGAAGAAGATGGATGAACAACTGGAGATCTATATTCCAAATGGCCCACGTTTGGGAACCAATGTGATCGAGGCAAAGGGCGTAGCTAAAGCCTTTGGAGATAAACTGCTGTATGACAATCTGAACTTTAAACTGCCCCAAGCGGGGATTGTAGGGATCATTGGTCCCAACGGAGCAGGAAAAACTACTATTTTCAAGATGATCATGGGGCAGGAGACGCCCGATAAAGGAACTTTTGAGGTAGGAGATACTGTTAAGATCGCTTACGTTGACCAGAGTCATTCCAACATAGATCCTGAAAAGACCATTTGGCAAAACTTCAGCGATGAGCAGGAGTTGATCATGATGGGAGGCCGGCAGGTGAATTCCAGGGCTTATTTAAGCCGTTTCAATTTCAGCGGAAGTGAGCAGAATAAAAAAGTCAGCAAACTTTCCGGAGGGGAAAGAAACCGACTGCATCTTGCCATGACCCTTAAAGAAGAAGGAAACGTACTGTTGCTGGATGAGCCTACCAATGACCTTGACGTTAACACCCTGCGTGCCCTGGAAGAAGGTCTGGAGAATTTTGCAGGTTGTGCGGTGATCATCTCCCACGACCGCTGGTTCATGGACAGGGTTTGTACCCACATTCTAGCGTTCGAAGGCAATTCTGAAGTATATTTCTTTGAAGGAAGTTTCTCTGAATATGAGGAGAACAAGAAGAAAAGACTCGGCGGGGATATTACTCCTAAGAGGATCAAATACAAGAAGCTGGTTAGATAAGTTCGGCTTTCTTAGTGGATTAAAACTGCCTGAATATTTATTTTTCAGGCAGTTTTTTTATTTCTCCGAGGACAATCCCAGCCTCTTTGATATACGGTTGAGGACCTCGAGGTCTGTCCGGTTGTCCAGAGCAGCCTCAGCATCCTCCAGCATTCTCTCCGCTTCCCGGTCAAGCACTTTATAAAAATCCTCGTTTTCCGCTTTTTGAGATTTAAGATAATAGAACATGGTGCCCACTTTCTGTACGACGATAATATCCTGCTTGCAATAAGTGCGAATAGCGGCCATTACATTGTAAAGCAGTTCATCAAAGTTAACGCTCCTCACCTTGATGTAGTTGATGTTGTCATCAGAGATAAAGGTTTCATCGGCTTTAAGCATTCTTAGCTGCAGCAATTCGGTTAAATAATCAATGGCATTAAGGGCCGTTCCGGGATCATTAATGCCCGGCGACATGGCTTTGACGATCACCTCGGTGATCTGCTTAAAAGCCAGGACATAATTCTCGGAGACCAACTCAGCACGTGAAAAATGGAATCTGGCAAGCACATCCTTTACTTCATCTTCGGTGAGTTCCTTGCTGCACTTAAAGACCGGGATTCCCTGCAGTACAAACATCCCTTTAACCGGAAGGATCTGTATCGTCGCATCCTTTTCTTTGCAAAAACTTAAAAGATAATCGGTTGAAAAATCCTGGAAATATCCGCTTTTATCAGTGCGGTATTCAAACCAGTTGGGGACATCGGGAAAGGTGCTGCGTAGTTCGCCTTCGTGCTCCAGTAATTTATTGAGGGTGGTTTTGGCAGAGTGAAAGGTCTTATCCAGGATGTACGTGATCTGGATACTCTCAGATATGTTGTGAATAAAGTATATAAATGCATAGATGCAACCAACCGTAAATAGAATTCCCAGTAATACCGAAAACCCCGGAACCTGGTATTTATCCCCGGTGGGTTGAATGGAAAAAAGGATAAAAATACAATAAAGGATGCTGTAGAGGTAGATGCCCAGGATTATCTGGTGATTCCTGTCAGAAATGAGGCCGGGCAGGAGCCTTGGAGAATAATTGGAAGAAGCCTGGCTCAAAAGAACCATAACCATAGAAAAACTGAACACCATCATGGAGATGAGTCCCGTGATACACGCACTAAGGATCGTAAGGGCTGTATCCCCGTTATTCACCACGAGAATAGGAGCATTGTCTATAAGATAACGGGAAATGCCCCTGTTTTCCAGGTACATCATTATAAAAGCGAACAAAACACCTGAAATTGAGAAGACTGAGGGGTAAAAGATGATCTTATCCTTTATTTTCCTGTAAAATGAATAGATCGGGGTATAGGAGAACTTCATGTAAATTGGCTTGGTTTCTTAAAGTTAAGGAAAGATTCGTTATGAATGAAAAAACCCACTGTAGACAGCGGGCTTGAACATTAATATTATGGTTATTTATTTAGATTCTTCCGGATACCAGTTGGCCAGCACCACTTCAATTTCTTTGTTACCTTCATTCACAAGTCGCTTGAATTCCTTAACGTCCAGCTTTCCGTCTTTTCCTCGGAAGTGGTAAGGATACACCTTTTTAGGGGCGAATTCCAGTACGGCATCTGCGGCTTTTTCAACGGTCATGGTGTATGGAAGGTTCATGGGGATCAAAGCGATGTCGATATCCTCCAGGTTCCTCATCTCGGGAATATCTTCGGTATCCCCGGCGATGTATAGCCGCTGCCCATTCTTTTCCAGAACATAGCCGTTACCGCGACCTTTGGGGTGGAACTGTTTGGCTTCCTCCCTTAAGTTGTACATGGGGATGGCTTCAATGGAAATTCCCTGTTGGTCAAGTGTGTCTCCATTTTTCATGACCATCAGATTACTGTCGAGAGAATCGGGTAATTCCTCTTTTACGGCCTGCGGCACAATAATTTTAGTTTCGCCAAGGTTAAGCGCGGAAAGGGTTGTCGCGTCCATATGGTCTCCGTGGATGTCGGTGATCAAAACCAGGTCTGCAGGGTCCATTCCTTTAAAAGCCTCGGCACCTCCCACGGGATCAAGATAAATGGTGGTGCCGTCCCAGTTGATCACAGCGGTGGCATGGGAAACTGGTTGTATCTCTGGCAGGTTTTGTTCTTCGGAAGTTTCCTCTTTCTCCGTTACTACGGCTTCTTCGGCGGTAACTTCTTTATTCTCTTCTTTTTCAGATTTACAGCTGAAGAGTAGTGCGCTGCAGAAAATTATAGTTACTATTCGTCTCATAATTGCTTCGTTTTTACTAAAACTAAGCAAAAATGCCTCTTTTTGCCACTCTATTAATAGAATTTTAGGAAAGCAGGAGTTCCATTTTGATGTCTCCCCGGGCGTATGGATTATTCCCTTCAATCGGAATTTCCTGGAAACCGTACTTTTTATAAATATGTATAGCGTTTTCCAGTTTCCGGTTGGAATAGATGATCAGTTTTTGCCAGCCCTTTTCTTTGGCGAAAGTTATGGTATGTGCCATTAATTTCTGGCCAATACTTTTTCCCTGTGCGGCCGGAGTAACTGCCATTTTGGTGAGTTCAAAGATGTTCTCTTCGATCTTCATAAGGGCCACGGTGCCAATGATATCGTTACCTTCTTTAACCAGGAAGATCTGTCCGCCGGATTGAATGATATATTTTTCGGGTTTTCCCAACACCTCTTCGTCGTGAGGCTCTACCCAAAAATACTTTTCAAGCCAGGCGATATTCAGTTGCTTGAAATCCTTTGCGTACTGCGGTTCGAATGAGATGATGTTCATGTTAGGAGCCTATTTCTCTTTTCTGCCAGGGCCATTTACCCTCCAGTTCCACCTGCAAAGATAAACTCAAAAAAGTCCTTATTACCACAATTATTCCCAAAACCAATACCTGGTCCATATTAGGATCCAGGGTTACGGTCGCGATGATATCTCCCGCCACCAGGAATTCCAGGCCAAGTAGGATGGCTTTTCCCAGGTCATGTCTAAAGGTCCTGTAGCTGCTTCCTTCCTCATGCCGATTGGTGTAGTATCTGAAAATCGCCAGGAAAGTTCCGAAAACCATGGTGAGGATCCCTGCTACTTCAATTGCCAGGGACACATATCCTATATAGTGGTGGACGATATCATTCATGAGTATTTATTTTTTAAAAAATCGGTGACTATAAAAGAGAGGGCTTTTCCCGTTGGATAATTCTCCTTCATGATCGCCTCGCAAATATGAAGATAACAACAATTCTTTTCTTTGGCGGCTATCTTCACAAAATCCCGCACTTCATTCAGTGAAAATCCGGTGGGGGAAACGGCGCTGCTGGGAAAACCGGCCATCGCGTCACAATCCAGCTCCAGTCCGAATTTTTCTTCTTTTACGAAATCCAGGTTCTTCTGAAAATGAAAGGAAAGATCATCTTTCTGCAGATTTTCAAAAAGGCTGTAATGGATATTTTCTGATCTGTCCATCTCCTGAAAAATATATTCCGGCGTATAGTTCTGGTGTAATCCAAAGACGGAATACCGGTTCAAAAAGCTATTTTTGAGAGCATAGCTGAAGCCATTACCGCTGTGGCGGTAATCTGTGGTTCGTAGATCGGTATGGGCATCGATGTTCAGGACATTGACCTTTTTCTGAAAAGCTTCCGAAGCACCTTTTAGGTTCCCGTAGGCATTGTTGTGCCCACCGCCAATGACCAACGGGATCTTTCCTGCGGAAATGATCTTTCTGACCACCGCACTCACCTTATCATCCACTTTTTCGGTGAGATCTCCCAATTTCTGATAGTAGTTGGGATCAGATTCATCAATGTTGCCGGCTTTTTTCATCTCTTCGGAAGTATCGATCTCTCCCAGGAGCAGGATCTTTCCGGAGTCCAGGAAACGGTTTTGCTGCACATTCAAAAATGAACTCAAAAAAGCGCTCCAGGCATTGGAAGTGCCGGGTTTGCCGTGGTTTGCCCGTACCCCGATATCTTCAGGGATCCCGAAAATGACAAATTCTGCCCTGGTTTCAGAAAGCTCTTCCGAAGCTCCTAAAAAAGTTACTTTCTCCCCTAATTTTGTTTCCCCTTTCCGGAGGGAAAGGTATGGGGAAAGATGTTTTTTAGAATAAATCTTTAGGCCCTGCATTTAGATCTTTTTTCCGTTGATATAAACTGCATCAATATGATTGGCCCCAAAGGAGTACGGTAGAAATCCGTAGGAAGGGATCTTTTCGGTAAGGATAAGGTTGGCCTGTTTTCCTTTGGTGATACTTCCGTGTGTCTTACTAAGGCCCATCGCGTAAGCCGCGTTTACCGTAGCGGCATTGATAGCCTCTTCGGGGTTCATTTTCATTTTGATACAAGCCAGCGACACCACCAGGTTCATGTTCCCGCTGGGGGTGCTCCCGGGGTTATAATCGGTGGCAAGAGCCAGGGGCAGGCCGGCATCGATGATCTCACGTGCCGGGGTATAAGGAATGCCTAAAAAGAGCGAGCAGGAGGGAAGCGCCACCGGCATGGTGTTGCTGCCTTTAAGGGCTTCAATATCTTCGGGATTTACCACTTCCAGGTGGTCTACAGAAAG
>CAZNFK010000120.1:0-6223 GCA_964572365.1 uncultured Flavobacteriaceae bacterium
AAAAGAGGGCATTTAGATCTTCAAGGTCATACCTGTGCGCATCCCGTCCATTAACCGAAATGATCATATCTCCCACCTGAAGCCCGGCTTTATCTGCCGGGGAATCCTTCCGGATGCTGACGATGTGAAAAGAAGGTTTCAGCTCAAAACTCTTCCGCATTTGCGGCAACTTTTCCACCACCTCGACCCCCTGGTCAAAACCCTTTTCAGGCTCCAGGACCTTCTCGTAAGTCTCAACCACAACAAAGCCGCTATGCTCCAGGATGATCCCACTCATGTCATAATTAAAAGGATCTTTGAAAAACCTGTTTTTTCGCAGGTATATTTTTTGGAACCGGTAATCCAGCACCACATTGAACCTTTTCAATATTTCGCCACCAATGCTGCCGTTCCTTTCATCAAATAGTTTCAGCCCCTGTACTGATGCACTGTCGGGAAAGGCTGCTGTGACATTTTCGAGCCTGTGCTCGCCCAATTCAAGATATCCTATCCTACTCCTCTTTCCGGTCACATCACCCAGCAAACCCAGACCAAGAAAATCTTCGAAGGATTTTTCCGGAACCTGGATGTCTGCATTTTCATTAAAAAGCCACACGGCGTCTCCCAAACCATTATCGATCAATAAGGTCACCGGCACCTCTTTGTCATCTATTTCTACCCTGGCATGGATATAAGGTTTGTTCTGGTAAAACCGCAACGGTAACTCAGTGTATCCCGTTAGTCTTTTACGAAAGCGGTCGGGGTCATGAAGCCTCAAGAACCTTCGGGAATAGTTGATCTCTACCACAAAGTCCCTGAAAAAGTCATAACCAATGATCCCATGCACAGGAACTCCCAACCTGGGAGAGAAATTCACATCGGCATCATAGATGAGAAATAGGGTGAGGTCTTTACAATTTACTTTACCTATTCGCAATTCATTTTTGTCGGAGCGGTAAGCTTCGATCAACTCCTCCCCTCCCAGTCCGCGAAGATTGATCTTTTGCGCATTTTTGAGCTTCAGGGAATCGCCTGGTTCAATATTGAGCAATACGGAGGTATTCACACCGGTATCGAGCAAAAAGGAGAGACTTACGCCATTAAGTTCCACCGGCAGGATGATGAGATTGTTTACCAGCTGAAATTTTACCCTGGCAGATCGCCTGTCTTTATCGATCAAAAATCCCTCCTGGCAATACCCTGAAACGGCACTGCACAAAAACCACATTATTAGGAGGCCTTTTTTCAGCATATAAGCAGATTGACGGAAGATAAAAAATACGAAAAATAACCATGTGTAATATAATATTTTCGCAACTTTGTAAGCCAAAAATCAGCATCATGCCAAGTATTTCAAACAAAGGGCAGGCAATGCCCGAATCACCGATAAGAAAATTAGTTCCCTACGCTGAAGCAGCCATAAAAAAAGGCCGTAATATTTACCAGCTGAATATAGGGCAACCCGATATTAAAACTCCGGCCAAAGCACTTGCCGCGGTAAAAGACAATGCGATCGAAGTGTTATCGTACAGCCACTCGGCAGGCTTTGAAAGTTACAGGAACAAACTTTCAGCTTACTATAGAAAACACAATATAGATGTAGCTCCAGAGGAGCTTATCATTACCACCGGAGGCTCTGAAGCCCTGCTTTTCACCATGGGAAGCATATGTGATGCCGGCGATGAAGTGATCATCCCCGAGCCGTTTTATGCAAACTATAATGGGTTCGCTACTTCTTCGGGAGTGAAAGTGGTGCCGGTAAAATCAAAATTAGAAGACGGATTTGCCCTTCCTCCTATTTCAGAATTTGAAAAACTGATCACGGACAAAACAAAGGCGATCCTGATCTGCAACCCCGGAAATCCGACCGGCTATCTTTACACCAAAGAAGAGATCGACCAGCTCGCAGAGATCGTGAAAAAACATGACCTGTTCATCGTTGCTGATGAAGTTTACCGTGAATTCGCCTATGACGGAGCCAAACATTACTCCATTATGAGCGTACCTGGAATTGAGCAGAATGCCATTATGATCGATTCTGTTTCCAAGCGCTACTCGATGTGCGGGGCAAGAATTGGATGCATGGCCTCAAAGAACAAGGAAGTGATGAGCACAGCCATGAAATTCGCCCAGGCGAGACTGAGCCCTCCCACCTTTGCACAAATTGCCAGTGAAGCGGCTCTGGATACGCCACAGGATTATTTTGATGAAGTGATCGAAGAATATACCTCCCGAAGGAATCTCCTGGTAGAAGGCCTGGAGAAGATCCCCGGAGTGAAAGTTGCCAAACCAAAGGGTGCCTTCTATTGTATAGCAGAATTGCCGGTTAAAGACGCCGAAGATTTTGCAAAGTGGTTACTGGAAAGCTTTGAACTTAATAATGAAACAGTGATGATAGCGCCTGCCGCCGGCTTCTACTCCACCCCTAACACAGGACTTAACCAGGTACGTATCGCTTACGTGCTTAAAAAAGAGAACCTGGAAAGAGCACTGGAGATCCTTAAAGCCGCGCTAAAGGAATATAAGGGATAATGAAAACCTTCACCAACAAGTCTCTTAAGCCTTACAATACCTTCGGAATTGATGTCAATGCCCGTAAGTTCATTTCGGTGGAAAGTGTTGAAGAAGTAAAAGAGCTTTTGAAAAGCAGCTATGCTTCTGAACTTTTTATCCTTGGCGGCGGTAGTAACATGCTGCTCACCGGGGATATCGAAAAGACGGTGGTCCACATCAATCTGAAAGGGATCAGGATCATTGAGGAAACCGAGGATGAAGTTCTGGTAGAGGCCATGGCCGGTGAGAATTGGCATCAGTTCGTGCTTTTTTGCATAGACAACGGTTTTGGCGGTCTCGAAAATCTATCCCTCATCCCCGGAAATGTTGGCACCGCACCCATTCAGAATATTGGGGCATATGGTGTGGAAATAAAGGACACCTTTGAGGAATGCACCGCGCTCGATGTACAGACGCTGGAATTAAAGACCTTCAACCTGGCCGACTGTGAATTCGGGTACAGGGATTCAATTTTCAAGAATACGGCTAAAGGGAGATATATCATTACGTCGGTCACCTTCAGGCTTAGCAGGAAAAATCACCGCCTTAATACCGCCTACGGTTCCATCGACAGTTTTTTAAAGGAAGAAGGGATCGAAGATCCGAAAATAAAAGATGTTTCCAACGCCGTGATCAGCATCAGGCAATCAAAATTGCCCGATCCGAAAAAATTAGGGAACAGCGGCAGCTTTTTCAAGAATCCAGTGGTTACGAAGGAAAAGCATCGGGAACTTCAGGAAATTTATCCCGAAATGCCTTTTTACGAGATCGATGAAGATCATGTGAAGATTCCCGCTGGATGGCTTATCGACCACGCCGGACTCAAAGGATACCGGGAAGGAGATGCCGGGGTTCATTCCAAACAAGCGCTGGTCCTGGTCAATTACGGCGATGCTACCGGAGAAGACATTCTGCGACTCTCAAAAAAGGTACAGGAAAGGGTGTTCAACCTCTTCGGAATACAGCTGCAACCCGAAGTGAATATTTTTTAGGTAAATTCGGCTCATTAAAAAATAAAGCTGCTCAAAAATCAACTTTTTGAGCAGCTTTTATTTTTAATCTCTTTATCACTTTCGATCTCCTATTTTTCAGCATTGATCTCAACCTGAAGATCTGCCGGTAACAACACTTTATCGATAATATGAATTACTCCATTCTCTGAAGGATTCGAACCGGTGATGGTCGCAGTATCCCCGGAACTGTCTTTAAGGAGGATCTTGTCGCCTTCCACAGTGACGGTAAGTTCCCCGTCAGCCAAAGTTTTCAGCTTATAACTACCCTTGGCTTTTTTCACCTCCTGTTTCAATTGGTCGGCCGTCATTTCACCTTTTACGATATGGTATTGAACAATAGCGTCGTTGTTCACCTGCAGCACTTCGCGGCCCTGATCCCTGTAAAGGGTGCTGTACGCATTATTATCGGGTGCGAAAATGGTAAAAGGACCTTTTTCATCGTTTAGTTCTTCGCCAATGTTCCAGGCATTGAGACCGGTGGCAAAAGTACTGAGCTCAGGGTTTCCTTCCACCTGTACCACGATCCCGTCATCGCGCCGCACTTCCTGTAGATCTTCCTCAAAAGCTTCGGCCTGTTCTTCGGGTTCTATCTTTTCCACTTCCTGCTCCTTGTCCTTACAGGAAAGCAGGGTAAAAAACCCCAACAGGAACAGTAGCATTAAATTTCTCCATTTCATAATTTTATTTTTTTACTTGTTTGATACTGAATATATTAAAAACCATGCTCATTAAACAATTCTGAGTTTTAAACCTTCGTTAAAGCTGAAATTTCAACACAAAACTGAAGGAATATTTTTTACCATAAGCTTCAAAACCTGTCCATTAATTCTTATTTTTGCATAAAATTTTCAGCATGAAACTTTTATTGATAACCGTAATATTACTGGCCCTCGCAGTAGCAGGAATCGCGATCAAGATCTGGGGAAAGAAAGATGGAAAATTCAGCGGTACCTGTGCCAGTCAAAGTCCTTTTTTGAACAAGGAAGGAGAAGCCTGTAGTTTCTGCGGAAAGTTGCCCGACGAAGCCAAAGACTGCGACCAACCACAAACGGTTAAATAACCCTTTTCTTTGATGCTCCCCGTATTTATTGCCTTCGCTGCGATAGGCCTTATCAACCTGTGTTATTACCTGGGCTTCTTTAAATTCGCTTTTTCTAAACCCGAAGATCAGGAGGAAAAAAGTTCGCTCCCGGTCTCGGTCATTATCTGCGCCAAAAATGAAGCGGATAACCTGCGTAATTTCCTTCCGCTTATTCTCTCACAGAACCACCCCGATTTTGAAGTGGTGGTGATCAATGATGCCTCTGGTGATGAAACCTTAGATATAATCGAAGATTTCCAACGTAAAGACCCGCGAGTGAGGATCGTGGATGTACAGAACAATGAAGCCTTTTGGGCCAACAAGAAATACGCCCTTACCCTGGGCATCAAAAAGGCCAAAAATCCATATCTTTTATTTACCGACGCCGATTGCCGGCCGGAGTCTGACCAATGGCTTTCTGAAATGAGCTCGAGGTTCACAGACCAAAAAAGCATTATTCTTGGCTATGGCGGCTATTTCATAGAATCCAAATCCCTTCTGAACAAACTGATAAGGTTTGAAACCCTTTTTACGGCCATCCAGTATTTTTCTTATGCGAACTGGGGGCTGCCTTATATGGGCGTGGGACGCAATCTCGCCTACACTTCAGATGAATTTTACAAACAGAACGGCTTTGCAGATCACCTGCACCTGCGATCAGGAGATGATGATCTTTTCGTGAATCAGGCGGCAACACGATGGAATACAGCATTATGCCTCTCCCCTCACGGGATCACCAGGAGCATCCCAAAAGAGGACCTCAAGTCGTGGATAGGACAAAAGCGCAGGCATGTTTCGGTAGCAGGGCATTACAAGAAAAAGCACAGGTTCCTCCTGGGAATGTTCTATTTCACCCAATTATTCTTCTGGATATTGTTCTTTGCCCTCTTATTCACCAACTTCTGGCACCTGGCTTTGGCTTTCCTCGCCGTTCGGTTCATTGTACAGGGGCTGGTTTTTTACAACTCCGGAAAAAAATTCGGCGAAACCGATCTTTTTTGGCTGTTTCCGTTCCTGGAGCTGTTTTTAATCTGGGCTCAATTGGGTATATTTATTGCTAATTTAATCGCAAAACCTACTCATTGGAAATAGATCCCGAATCCCTTCAGCAGCAGATAGAAAAGGCCAAAAAAGGCAAACAGACGGCATTCAATTATTTGCTGGACCGGTATTGGAATGAGGTTTACGGCTTTCAGCTTAAACGCACCCAGAATGAGTATGACGCCGAAGATATCACGATCCAAACCTTTTCAAGGGCTTTTGACAAGATCGAAACCTTTGACCCTTCCTACACCTTTAAGACCTGGCTGTTCACCATTTCCAAGAATATTCATGTAGACCTGCTGCGGAAGAAAAAAGCTTCCATCAGGTCCCGCACAACCGATGAAGAGGATGATAAGGTCCACAAGATCGCCGATGACTCCCCCAGCATTGAAGATACCCTCATAACTGAACAGAATTTGGCGCAACTGCTACGGGACATCAAGAAACTAAAACCTCATTACCAGGAAGTGATCAACCTAAGGTACTTCCAGGAAATGAGCTACAAGGAGATCTCTGCTACCCTGCAGGAACCCATGAACAATGTCAAGGTAAA
>CAZNFK010000121.1:0-6189 GCA_964572365.1 uncultured Flavobacteriaceae bacterium
GAAGCTGTGTGTAAAGAGGGGAAAAGGATCCATTTTTCCTGCTTCTACAGCCTCGATCGCAGCTTTAATACCGTCAATGTATTTTTGCGGATCTCTCTCATGGGCGCTGATCATGTCTATTCCACGCCAGTTGAGCATTTGCACGTTCACGCTACGCATGCCGTCCTGGTGGAAACCGGCTACGATCAATTTTCCTCTTTCTCCGGTTAGTTCAATAGAAAGATTTAACGGCCACTCCTTGCCGGTACATTCAATGACCCTTTCACAGAAATTTTGGTTGGTTAGTTGTTTGATTTTATCGATGATCTCGTAATGGTCGTTCATCTGGATAAGATGATCGGCTCCCGCTTTTTTGGCCGATTCCAAAGAGAATTCCCTTCGGGAAATGGCAATGACTTCGGCCCCCGCAGATTTGGCCAGCTGGATGAGCAGGATTCCGAGGAAACCGTTGCCCACGATGGCTACTTTTTGCCCTTTTTGGATGTCGCTTCTATTGAAGATGTTCATGGCACAACCCAGTGGTTCCCCGGGAAAAGCCTTTCCGTCTAAAGAAGCAGGTAATTTTACCACGTTTTCTTCTTTTGCGATATCATGGGTTGCATAGGCGTGGTAGGTAAGGGCAGTTACGCGATCTCCTTTCTTCAGGTCACAAACACCTTCTCCCACAGCATCTATCACGCCCCAACCTTCATGCCCGGGTTCCCCGGGAGTGACGGGATAATCAAACCAGTCCCTGCCTTCCCACAGGGGGATATTGGAGGCGCAAACCCCCGATCCTTCCAGTCTTATTAGCACCTCTCCTTTTTCGGGTTGAGGTAATTCCTGTTCTTTAACGGAGACTTTTTGAGGAGCTTCTAATACAGCTGCCTTTACTTCAGTTTGTTTTTCTGAAACAGGTGGCATTTCCTGTAATGTTCTTGATGATCTCATATAGCGATCGCTTTTTTGGATTTTAAAGTTGCGGGTAATTCGATATTCCGGTTTTCACAAAGCCAACGCACCAGGTTCTCTACTCCCTGGCTTATAGTGTGCTTTGGTTTCCAACCCGTAGCTTCTTTAAATTTTTCTGTATTGGAAACGTAGTAGTATTGATCGCCGGTTCGCCAGTCTTCAAAGCTCACGTCCATCTCCTTATCGGCTTTTTCTTTTATCAACTTCAGGATCTCCAGGAGACTCACTGTATTTTCAGGTCCGCCGCCAATATTGAAAACCTCTCCGGCCAGGGAATCTATATTCTTGTGGGCCAGCATGAAAGCGTCGATGAGGTCATCTACGTAAAGAATGTCCCGAACCTGTTTCCCGTTTCCGTAAATGGTGATAGGCTCGTCTTGTAGGGCGCTGATCAGAAAATGGGCCACCCACCCCTGGTCTTCGGTACCAAATTGATGAGGCCCGTAGATACAACTCATTCGAAATACCACGGTTTTGAGTCCATAAGTTCTGGAATAGTCTAAAATGTACTGGTCTGCCGCCCCTTTTGAGCAACCATAGGGACTGTGGAAGTCGAGCGGGATCTTTTCATTGATCCCATACTTTTTTATTTCCTTATCTTCGGGATGAAACCGAGTTTCATTCTCCACCATTTTCACTTCCTGCAAATTTCCGTAGACCTTATTGGTGGAAGTAAAGATGAGGGGTGGTTGGTTTTCTGATTTCCGAATCGCTTCCAGGAGATGGAAAGTACCATTTAGGTTCACATTAAAATCGTGAATAGGATTGGTTACTGATGAAGTTACCGCCACCTGTGCGCAGAGATGATATACTTCAGAAGCATGATTCACGCACTGCTGCAGGATCCTCGTTTCATTTATACCGGAAATTTGAATGATTAATTTATCTTCATATTTTTTCTGAAGCCATTTAAGGTTTTCTTCCACCCCGTCTCTGAAGAGACTGTCATATACCATCACCCTTTTTCCTTCAGAAAGTAAGCGGGAAGCCAGGTTCGTCCCGATGAAACCGGCACCACCCGTGATAAGGCTATATTTTTCCCCTTCTTTTATCTGGTACTGTTTCGAAATATAATTTTGATTGTGGATGTTCTCAACTCCATCTTTTTTTAGGAGTTTGTATAGCAATTTTTTAGTACCGTCTGTTTTCTTTAATCCGAAGAAGTATTCTCTTTCATCCAGATGAAAACCGCCGACAGTCGCGTTTTTTGGATCAAGATCTTTCAGGGAGTACCAGTATATTCGGTCGGCATCGGCATTAAGCACATTTCTGAATTCCTGGTACTGCTTGACTTCGTCATTTTGCCATGTGGAGAATCCGGCTTCAGAGATCCAGATCTCTTTATCGTAACCGGCTTTTTCAAGAACTTCTCTTACGGCCTTAATATTTACGTCCCAACCTTTCCACTGCTGGTCAAAGACGTGCGGAAAACCATGAATCCCTACCGCATCGATCTTTTCTAGTACTCCCTGTTCCACCATCATTTGCAACCAGTTGGGATCAATGGGGCTCATTCCTCCCAAAAGGGTTTTCTTCCCTTTTTCCTTAGCCCAATTTGCCGCCATGCTTATCATCGTTGCAAATTTGTTCCAGGAATAGTCCAGTGTAAAATCGTATTCTATTTTGTTATTAGGCTCATTCCAGAGTTCCACCCACTCGAAATATTTACCGTATTTATTGATCATTAGGTCAATAAAATCAGCATAAGCCTTCAGGTCTTTCGGCGGGGCAGAGGTTTTCTCCATTTCTCCAATCGAGGGGGGAGTGTAAAGAAAGCAGGGCAGGATCTCCACATCATGAGAACTGAACTCCTCAAAAAGCCAGTCATACCATTCTTCTGTACCCTCCACATACCAGTCGGCCCATGAAATTCCGGTGCGCAAATGCTTTATCCCCAAACGCTTAAGGTCGACAATGGCGTTTTTCACCTCTTCGTACTCCCCGGGTCTGAACCATTCGAGAATCCCGAGGGCTGGAGTGGATGAAATTTTATTTTCTGAAATTTTCATAGCTTTTTTGGTTTATACGGTTAGACCTCTTGAAGAGAGTTCATTGCTTGCCTTTCCTACATTATCTGTGGCTATCTGAGTTTTTAGCCACTCTGCCAGTTCGTAAAGACCATCTTCAAACTTCACCTGTGGTTCAAAGCCCAGCACTTCTTTTGTTTTAGAAGTATCGGCGAAGCAGTGTCTAATGTCACCTACACGATATTTTCCGGTGATCTCGGGTTTAATACTTTCTTTGCCCATTACCTGTGCCAGTTTATCGGCAATAAATTCGATTGAATATTGATTTCCGCTTCCGATATTAAAAACCTCCCCGTCGGCCTCGGGAGTTTCCATAGCCAATCTGCAGGCACGGGCGACATCTTTTACATGAATAAAATCCCGTTTCTGCTTTCCGTCCTCAAAGATCATGGGAGGATTATTATTCAGAAGGCGGGAAGCAAAAATGGCGAGTACCCCGGTATACGGATTCGAAAGCGCCTGCCTGGTACCATAAACATTGAAAAACCTCAATGCAGTGGCGGGAAAATTATAAGCTTTTCCGGTAATGAGACTTAGCCTTTCCTGGTCATATTTAGAAAGGGCATATACTGAGGACAGATTGGGTTTCTTGGTTTCTGGAGTGGGAACGGGAGTAAGCTGGTCTTCATTTTCATCGTACAATTCCCATTTCCCTTTTTTGAGGTCGGACAGGTTTCGGTCGCATTTCATCATATCTTTTCCCCTGGAGTCTTTGTAGAGGCCTTCGCCATAAATACTCATGCTGGAAGCCGTGACCAGTTTGTCTACAGGGTTTTCCATTAGAGCTTCCATGAGTACGGCCGTACCTACATTATTGACCTCTGTATAATCTTTGATCTGGTACATGCTTTGGCCCACCCCAACCATAGCAGCTAGGTGAAAAACTGCATCAATGCCTTCCAAAGCCTTTTCAACGACAGCCTTGTCACGAACATCTCCAATTTGCAGTTCTACCTCTTGATGAAGATAATCTGGTCTCTTGGCATTTTTTCCGTGAACCTGTTCAGAAAGATTATCCAGGGCCCTGACTTTATATCCGTTTTCAATGAGTTCATCGGCCAAATGAGAGCCAATGAATCCTGCCCCTCCTGTTATTAAGACTTTTTTTGGCATATGTGATCGTTTTAGGCTGGTTAAAAATTTTGCAATACCGGCCTTGTTACTATTTTATTAATACTTGTTCCGTTTTTTTTATTGAGGGCATACCACACGTCTTCTGCGATCTCTTTGGGAGAAATAGCTCCCATGCCCATTTCTTCTATATTCATCCCCCCGGAAACTTCATTTTCAAAGAAGGCTGTCTCCACAATACCCGGACTCACTACGGTAACGTTGAGGTGAGGAAGGCTTTCCAGTCGCAATGTTTCGGCAATTACCTCAAGAGCTGTTTTGGTGGCAGAATAGATCCCACCATAGGGGTGTGGTTGATTGGCAGACACTGAAGAAATGAACACAACATTTCCCCTTTTGTTTTCCAGCATCGCCGGAGTAAAGGCCCTAATGCAGCGCAAAGGCCCCATCAAATTGGTGTTGACTATTTTTTGCCATTTTTCTGGATCTCCTTCGGTGAGTTTTTCCCTGATTCCCCTGCCGGCATTGAGAATAAGGATATCGGGATGCCCGTGATGGCGAGAGATCCAGTCATACAGCCTGTCAATGTCTTTGGGATTGCTGATGTCACATTTTCTATAAAGGATACCTTCCTTTTCGGTATCAATAGCGGCAATGTCTGCCACGATAACTTTAACTCCTTCCGCTTGTAGTTTATGCGCTATGGCCTTGCCTATCCCACTGCCGCCGCCGGTCACAAGAGCTATTTTCGAAGAAAGTTTATTAGTCATCTATTTTGGTTCTATTGTGATTTTAGAAATCATTGCGGACAGATCAAAAAGAGACCCGGTTCCTGCAGATTAGTTTGTAGTGGGGAGTCTGCAGCAACAAAAGCGTTTAATTATTCCGCTTCTTTCAAAGGTAAATGAGAGAGCTGTGAAATTGTATTAAAGCAAGCCTAAATGATTCTTAAACCCCCTTATTTTATGGGATGTTCCAAGAATTCACTCCCAGTTTACCAGGGCCGAAAAATGGCCGATAAAACACCTGATCCTCCTGCTCACATGGGTTGATGCTGCACCTTAGAAAAAAAACAGGAGCCTGAGCTCCTGTTTCTAACTTGTTATTTTTTTGCTGTTATTTTCTTTTCTGAAAATCCTGAAGCTGTTTTTCCCATTCCATAGCTTTTTGCAATCGCAAACCTTTTTCGGTCACAGGATCTAAATCGGCCCGGTAAAAGTTAAGGCTGGTACTGCTTTTTTGACCGTCAATCTGTAAAACCACGGTTCTAAGTTCGTCAATTGAAGCAGTAGAATGGTCCTTGTGATACTTTTTGAGCAGAGTCACTTTAGAGCCATTTAGTTCCATCACTTCCGGTTTTTTCTTTTTTTCAGGGGTAATGATCAATAACTTTTGTTGATTTTCATCGAGTCCCAAATATAAACCTGTGAGGATCTCAATTTTAGAGAGTTCAAGATGTAACCGGGAAGCGGCTGCCAATAAAGTCTTTCTTCTTGCCTTTGCGCGGCGAGATTGGTCAACAAGTAGGTAGCCAACAGGGGCTATGAAGGCCATTAACAGCCCAATACCCAAAAGGGTGGAGGAAGTATCCATTTTTTAAAATTTTAAATTGTGAAACAAATTTGTCGTGCGGGCCTTTAGCTTGAAAAGCTGAATCCCGATTCAAACGGTTTCACAAGAAAAAATGGGTAGGAAAGGTGAGGCAGGAAAGGAATTTTCTGATATCCCTTTGATAACTTATGGAATTATTAGAAGGGATCTTTTTAATTTCCCGCTGCGACAAGTACTGCCTTGTGGAAATACTTCCGTAGAAATGATTTTCTGAAGGATCTGAAAACTCTGGAGACGTGTTTTCTCTTATCGCCCATAAAAAGATGTGGGCTGACCTCAGATTTTCTTCGGATTGTTGTTCCTCCTGCCGGAGTTCCGGAATACCGAGTGCAAAAAGATTGCTACCCCCCGCGCTCAGGAAGAGCAGAAGAGGCAATAACATTCTTAAAGCGTTAACCGGCAATGTTTTCACACTGTAAATTTAGCTGAAAAAGTTCTTCATTTATAGCAATTTAACAGCATCTTTGGCAAAGTAGCTGGCGATCATTTGCGCCCCAGCCCTTTTTATCGCAGTTAGCTGCTCAAGCAT
>CAZNFK010000122.1:0-6084 GCA_964572365.1 uncultured Flavobacteriaceae bacterium
ACGATCAAAAGGTGAGCAACGACAACTTCTTTTATCTGTTCCAATCCAACCACCAGATAAATTTACCCTGGGACATTAGTCTGGAGCTTAACGGAAGCCTCCAGGGGCCGGTTGCTTATGGTGTCTATAATATAGACCAGCAGTGGTGGATCGATGCCGGGCTTAAAAAGTCATTTTTGAATGACCGGTTGAATGTCACTGTAAGTGCTACTGATATTTTTGAAGGTAAGCGAATGGATATCAACGCCGCTTTCCTTGGAAATACCATTTACATCGATCAATATTTTGACGAAAGAGCCATAAGTGTGAACCTGAGGTACAGGTTGAGCAGATCAAAATCTAAAGCAAAAGCCCGTTCAACAAACCTGGAAGAATTAGAAAGAGCGGGCGGTTAATAAATTCTTCCGGGGCAACTTCATCTGGGATCTCGGAAAAGAAATTTTCCGGGATCTTTTTTGAAACAGTATCAGTTAAAACTTTTGAAATATTCTCAAGAAAACTCGTTTTGCAACGCTAAAAATTCTGTTTCGTCTTTAATATACCTGAAGTACTGAGAATAATACTATTTCTACAGTGAATCGAATCAGGTTTCATTTAACCCTTTATTGAAATCATCAATCAATCAAAATATAATCATGAAAATCTTTAAAATTCTCAATTTACTTTTACTGGTCTTTTTTATGGGTCCTGAATTACTGGCCCAGGATGGTTTGATAAGTGGCCGTCTTTATGACCAACAAGAAAAAAGTATACCTTTTGCGACGGTTGCGGTCCTCAAGTTGCCGGATTCTACTATCGTAACCGGAACCACAACAGACATGGAAGGCGAATTTGAGGTAAAGCCGAAATTTACCGGGGAAGTCATCTTCAGGTTTAGTGCAATCGGGTATTCCGAAGTATTTAGTCCGTCCTTCAGGGTAAATGGCCCCGACTTCTCCAAAGATCTTGGAACTCATGTGATGGAAGAGGAAGTAACCATGCTCAATGAAGTGATGGTCAATACATGGAAACCGCGAATTAAGGTTGAGAGCGATAAACTGGTGATGACCGTGGAAGGTACAGCCCTTGCCGCCGGAAGCTCGGCTTACGAAATGTTATCAAGGGCGCCCGGTGTGACTGTAGGGCATCGAGGAGGCTTCATGATCAACGGTAAACAGGGAGTGTCTGTCATGATCGATGGCCGCCTTACTTATCTCTCTGCAGCTGAATTAAAAACGATGATGGAGAGCATGCCTGCTGAAAATATCCAGGAGATCGAGGTTATCCATAATCCTTCAGCAAAATATGATGCTGAAGGTGTTGCGGGAATACTGAACATCACCCTGAAGGAAAATACCGCCACAGATTTAACCGGAAGTGTTTACGGCGGTTTGCGAATCAATGAGCAGAAATTACTGAACGGCGGATTGAACCTTTACAACAGTAGCGGGGAATGGAATACTTTTTTAAATCTTGATCTGTCCCAGCGGGGCTATGTGAGAGACCAGCATCAATACAGAACTTTTGCGGGTGCCGGAGACAATGCTTTTCTGGATCAAACAGGGGAGGAGACCAGCAAGAGTTTGGTTCCCTCAGTTTATACGGGAGCAGATTATCACATCAATGAAAATCACGTTTTAGGCGGAAGTGCAAATATCATTTACAAAGACCGTCTCAATGACTGGAATACACTGACAACAATAGGAACCCTGGATTCCGGCGGATCGATTGACATCGATGCAAGAAATCACCGCGACGGGGTAACCCGTAACGGAAGATTCAATGTTTTTTACGAGGGGAAACTGGATACAACCGGAACAACTTTATCTGCAGATCTTGATTATGTTCGGCTTGAAAGGGAAGGAGATTCCCGATTTCTGAATGAATATACCTATTTAGAAGATGGATCTGAAGAACAGCAAAAATTGACGAACAGCAGCCTTTCAGATTATGATATTTATGCGGCAAAAGTGGATCTAAATTTACCTCTTTCAGAAAGTTCGGCGTTGGAAATGGGTGTAAAGGGCAGTAAAGTGATTTCGAGATCAGAACTTCAGTTTTTTGAAGTACAGGAAGGGACTCCTGTTCTGGATCCTGCCAGAAGTGACCGATACCGGTATGAGGAAG
Organism: uncultured Flavobacteriaceae bacterium; assembly: GCA_964572365.1. Classification (GTDB taxonomy): domain Bacteria; phylum Bacteroidota; class Bacteroidia; order Flavobacteriales; family Flavobacteriaceae; genus Salinimicrobium. The sequence goes on from CAZNFK010000122.1 coordinate 2,107, forward strand.
AGATCTATTCGGTTTATGCCAGATATTCAAATAAAATAAACAGCACCTGGAACCTGCAGCTTGGGCTGAGAGCTGAGCAGACTTATGGGGAGGGAAGATCCTTTAGCCTTGATCAAACGAATCCAGCAGAATACCTCGAATTATTTCCGAACATCCTTGTGGATCAACAGGTGAGTGAGAATTACAGTCTATCCTATTCCTATAGCAGAAGGATTGCCAGGCCAAACTACAGCACTTTAAATCCGTTTATCTTTTACCTGGATCCGTATTCCTATATTATCGGAAATCCCGGCCTGAAACCTCAATTCACCAATTCATTTCAGTTCTCTCAAACCTTATTTAAGAAATATAACCTAAGAATAGTCTATGACTATTCAAAGGATCACATGGGAGAAATTCCCAGCATGGATCCTGAAACCAGGGAAACGGTCTTTACTACCGGGAATATGGATAATTTTAGAACCTATGGAGCTACTTTGGTGCTTCCGGTAGAGCTGGCTTCCTTCTGGAATGTGAATAACAATGTGTTGTACAACAGGCGGGAATATGAACTGCAGGTGAATGGAAACCGATTAAAAAATAAGGATGATTTTCTTATGATGCAGTCCAATCATCAGGTGAATTTACCTCTTGACCTAAAGATGGAGCTAAATGTTACCTACAGGAGTCCTTACGTTTTAGGTTTGTATGATGTTAATGATCGTTTGTGGCTGGATGCAGGCTTAAAAAGATCATTTTTGAATGACCGCCTGGATGTGACTGTAAATGCAACAGATGTTTTCAGGTCACAGAGATCAAAAATAGAAGCCGATTTTCTAGGGAATCATTATGAGATGTCGCAGTACTTCAGTCAACAGGCGGTAAGTCTAAACTTGCGGTACAACTTCAGTAATGATAAATCCAAACAGGAGTCACGTGTCAAAGACCTGGAAGAATTAGAAAGAGCGGGAGGTTAAAAGTCAGTTGACATTAGTTTTTAATTTTCACCTTATCCAGTCCAAAATAACGCCCGAGGTCTCTGTTGTAGTAGTAAATTTCTTCTGAGGGTTCTTTGGCCAGGTCGTAAGTAAAGAGAGTAGAAGGTTTGTTTTCAATTAGGGGGAGAAGACAGTCTGAGTTACAGTTCTCAAGCATGGTGTAGCGCTGATTCATTTCCAAATGGTATCGATAGGCTGTTCCTGTAAAAAGATCTTTGTAAACGCTTCTTATATTATTCGGTTTAAAGCCGAGAATGCTTGTGATGGCCAGCGCCAGAAAAATGTTCCCTGTCAAAGGAATCTTAGGAACGGGTCTTTCCGTAATTTGGAGATAGGCAAAAAATAGAACCGCAAGTGCCATGGCTCCAAGAATAAACAGTAAATAGATGACGTTCACTGTTCTTGCAGGCGGCTTCCCTCCCTGGCTCCAGTAGGAGGGGAAGAAACATAAAACAATAAACCCCAGCAACAGGAAAGCCATAACGGTAAGATTCAGCAGTGACAGCCATTGAAGTTTATATTGGTCTTTCAAATTTTTAGCCAGCCTGTTGAGTAACGGAGAGAATAGGGCAATCACCAGAATGGTCATGGGAATCCAGCCGGCTGTATATAAAAGAGTAGTTTTCAAGGATCCTAATATTGACGGTAGTAATTGGAATCTATCAGGCTTTTCGGCCATTCTCACCAGGTTTCCCGGTGCTGCGATGACAACTATGGATGCGGCAATAGTGATGGTAAGAAGGGCCAGCAACCTTAGATCCAATGTTTTGGTTCTGTATAGTTGCACAGCAAATAATGTTGAAAAGATCACACATAAAATAAGCATGGAAGTTTCGTTTAAGCCTATTATAGCAACACATAAAATAATTCCGGTAAAAATGTAGATAAATTCCTTCCCTTTCGCGGAGCCTCGCAACAGCGGAATAACCATAGAAAACAATATCAAGCTTAATGTAGAAGCCAATTGGTACGTGAAAGAACCGGGCATCCAGTAGAATGCTTCTGAAAGATTTGGAGTATAATAGATGTACAGGAAAATGATCAAAAAACTGAGAAGGAGACGATCATTAAGCTTAGCAATGGGTAAGACGGATCTTAAGAAAAGATAAACGGCGAGAGCAAAAGAGATCAGATGTAGAACGGGTAAAATTCTATAAAAGGAAAGGTCTGTGTAATCGATCGGGTTAACAGTAAGTAGCGCGGTAGCCGTATAGCGTCCAGACCAGGTATAGTAGTGCTCCACTTGTGCTGTTAGGAAATCGAACCTACTTCCAAAATGGCTGTAGGAGTAATCATCGGCCGATGGATGATTGTAGATAGAAATTATAAGGAATGGTAGAAGTAATAAAAAGGTTCCTGCAAGGAAATAGAAGACAGAACCTCTTTCTTTTATTTTAAAATGTTCTTTCATAATCTGTTGGTGAGTTGAAGAGAGAACCTAGATTATCATTAATTTTGTAAGGTGTTCTTCTTGATCTTGAGCAATTCAAATGGCGCAGTAATAAAGTCCTGAAGCCTTATCCGCGTATCTCCCTGTTCCTGCCAGGTTCTTAGAGGAACTTCAAGAATTACCTCATTAAAATTTTCCGGATGATTATTTTTAAGTCGGTAAAGTAATTCCAGGTCAAATAGCCACTTGGATTCAAAAGGTTTGGAAAATAACTTTTTCGCGGTTTCTTTTCTGAAGATCTTGGCCCCGCATTGAGAATCGTACACTTCAAGATCAAGCGTCACGCTTGCCATTGTGGCAAATATTCTTCCCAGGTAATGCCTAAAGGCATAGCGTTTAATATTCGAACCCAGCCTCTTTACCCGGGAACCTATAACTACTTCAATTTCGTCCTTCAAATGGGAGAGAAGAAAATCCACCTCTTTTAAGGGGGTGGCAAGATCGGCATCAAAGTAGCCTACGCACTCATATTCCGCATTATCTAAAGCAGCAAAAACTCCCTGCCGCACCGCTTCGGCTTTTCCTGAATTTTTGGTAAGATCTATAATTTGAACCTGCCCGGGATTTATTCTTTTTATTGAATTCACTACTTCAAGTGTATTGTCAGTGCTGCCGTCATTTACAAAACAGATAGTATGAGGACTGCTTTTCAAAAACTCCAGATAGGAAGGCACCGCTAATCTGTCGCCCTCATTGTAGCAGGGAACCACTATACATGTTTTTTGCATAAACTACGTGTTGATCGGCCAGAGCTTTTTCTGCCGTATTTTCGATCTGGAAGGGCAAGCAGTAAGCGGAAGCCCCTCTCTTGAGTTTCCGGATGATGCTTCAGAATTGTAGTGAAGATAAAAAAATTAATGTTGTTGCCTCTTAATTAATTGTGAATGCAGCTTTTTAGATGCTTTTCCGGCAATTTTTTCTGAAGTCAACATAGGAAAAATCCAGACCTTTATTTTCCTGGATCTGCGCAGTCTCGGTAGTAGAGGAGTGAAAAATGTGGAATTCTTCCTGTTGAGACTACCCAGAATATTTGCCTGGTCCACAACATTCAGGTATAATCCATGATCCCATTTAGTCATGATCCGAAAATGCATCTTCAACGATTATAAACAAAAAAAAGCCCTCAAATTTTCATTTGAGGGCTTCTGCTTTGATGGTGGTGCCTCCAGCCCCGAAGCGTCGGGGGAACCAGGGACTACTTATTTTTCAAAATATCGTTTAGAATTTCTGGATCATCAATTACTTTTTGGATAAATTTTCTGCTCTTCATCTTTTTAATGAATCTCTCCAGGAATATCGCCTGTTCTTTGTTTTTTAGCTGCACTTCTAAAACTATTTTCCAATCATTTGCCGTTTTTGTAAAACCTTTGCTGTATTTGTGGAAAATGTGATCCAGCAGGCGTTGTTGGACATCCTTAGTTTCTCCAATATAAAATCTGTCTGCTGTTTTACTAGAAAGGATATATAGAAAATGCATTTTAAAAGATTATAAACAAAAAAAGCCCCCAAATTTTCATTTGAGGGCTTCTGCTTTGATGGTGGTGCCTCCAG
>CAZNFK010000123.1:0-5863 GCA_964572365.1 uncultured Flavobacteriaceae bacterium
CTTTTTTCACATCCCGTTTATTTTACTACATTTGATTTATTAAGATTTCCTAAACACATGATCCACTCTATTAAGGGCCAACTCGTTGAAAAAAATCCTACAAACGTAGTGGTTGACTGCAACGGAGTTGGTTATTTCATTCATATTTCCCTGCACACTTACGCATTGATCCCTTCTTCGGAAGCAGTGCGTCTATACACTCATCTCCAGGTAAAGGAAGATTCCCATACCCTTTACGGCTTTTGGGAGCAGAGCGAAAGGGAGATCTTTCGGTTATTGATCTCAGTTTCCGGGGTGGGGGCGAGTACTGCCCGTACAATGCTTTCTTCCCTCGAGCCAAAACAGATAAGTGAGGCGATCGCGACAGGTGATGTGGGAACAATTCAGAGTATAAAAGGTATCGGAGCGAAGACCGCTCAGCGGGTCATACTTGACCTAAAAGATAAGATCATAAAAGTGTTTGGATTTGATGAAGTTTCAGCTCCTGCAAGCAATACAAACCGGGAAGAAGCGTTATCTGCATTAGAGACACTTGGTTACACCCGAAAGCAATCTGAGAAGGTAGTAGACAGAATTGTGAAGGAGGCCCCCGATGCCACGGTAGAGTCCTTGATTAAGCTTGCACTTAAAAAATTATAAATGTCTTGAGGCAGAACTACAATCATCGGTTTCCGCTTTTGCTTGCCTTTGCACTTCTTGGTGCTCTGGTATTTCCTTTTTCTGCCGCCGCCCAGGAGACCGAAACAGAACAGGACACGACAAAAACCGGTTATTCCCTTGGACGTATAGAATTACCCCGACCCAATAGTATTGTGGCTTCTTATGAATACGATCCCGTTCTTGACAGGTATGTTTACCGGGAAACCCTGGGTAATTTTAATATTTCTGCACCCCTTATCCTTACTCCGGAAGAGTACGAGGAACTGGTGTTGCAGGAAGAAATGAAAAATTACTTTCAGCAGAAGATAGATGCGCTTTCCGGAAGAAAAGAAGGAACCGAAGAAGAACAGAAAGACCTTTTACCCGGATTCTATGTGAATTCCGATTTCTTTCAGAACATTTTTGGAGGAGGAGAGATCGAGCTTATTCCCCAAGGTTCTGTGGCTTTAGACCTGGGGATCCTTTATTCCAAGCGCGATAACCCGGCTTTTTCGCCCCGCAACCGCCGTACCTTCACCTTTGACTTTGATCAGCGCATTCAGCTAAGCTTGCTCGGAAACATTGGGGAAAGGCTTCGGGTGACTGCCAACTACGATACAGAGTCAACTTTTGATTTTCAAAACCAGCTGAAGCTGGAATATACTCCCACCGAAGATGACATTATCCGAAAGATAGAGGTGGGGAATATCAATATGCCACTCAACTCTGCCCTTATTCAGGGGGCTCAAAGTCTCTTTGGGGTGAAAACAGAGCTGCAATTCGGAAAAACGACTATCACCGGTGTTTTTTCTGAACAAAAATCTGAACGCCGCACCGTCAATGTAGAAGGTGGTGCCACCGTAGAGGAATTCGAAAGGTTTGCCATAGATTATGACGAGAACCGACACTTTTTCCTGGCCCATTATTTTCGGGATCATTACGATGAAGCCCTTGAAAATTATCCTTTCATAAACTCCAATGTGCAGATCACGCGGGTGCAGGTTTGGGTGACCAACCGCAGTAACAGCGTACAAAATCTCACCGATTCAAGAAATATTGTGGCTATCCAGGACCTGGGGGAGACGGCCGTGCCCGGGAATATCGGGCTCGAAAATCCGCCGGCAGGATTCTTTAATCAGCCACCCGGAGCTTACGCCGATAACCGCAATAACGACCTGAACCCTTTCGGGATTACCGGGCCGCAGGAATCGGTTCTTACTCCGGCAATTCGGGACATCGCGACAGTACAGAGCGGATTTGGCCCTTTGCAGGTGGCAGAAGGTACAGATTATGTAAAGCTTGAAAATGCAAGGCAGTTAAGACCTTCAGAATACAGGTTGAACAGCAGACTTGGATATATTTCCCTCAATCAAAGACTGGCAAGTGATGAGATCTTGGCGGTGGCTTTTCAATACACCGTTGGCGGGGAGGTGTACCAGGTAGGGGAATTCGCTAATGACGGCATAGATGCTTCCGGAGGGACAGGAGAAGCTGCGATCTCCCAGAACCTGGTGGTGAAACTTTTAAAAAGTTCGGTCACCAACGTGAATGAGCCCATCTGGGACCTGATGATGAAAAACATCTACAACCTGGGAGCCCTTCAGCTGGAGAGGGATGATTTCAGGATGAACATCGTTTATACAGATCCGCAACCGCTCAATTATATTACGGGAGTAGAGGGGACGCCGCTTCCCGAAGATGTTGAAGAAACCACACTTTTGAGGGTGTTCAATCTGGACAATCTTACCATTAATGGCGACCCGATCATCGGCGGGGACGGGTTTTTTGATTTTGTCCCGGGGATTACCATTGATCCGCAAACCGGGAGTATAATTTTTACCTCGGTGGAACCCTTCGGGGAATACCTTTTTGAGAAGCTGGATCCCAATCCCAATGCGGGTTCTGAGGATTATAACATTCCCGAAACCTATAATGCCAACCAGGAAAAATACGTTTTCAGCGCACTTTATAATACCACCAAGACACAGGCAGAACAGCTGCAGGCAGATAAGAACAAGTTCCAGCTGCGGGGCAGGTATAAGACTTCGAACGTGGAAGGCATCCCCATCGGGGCTTTTAACGTGCCTCAGGGCTCGGTGACAGTAACCGCCGGCGGAAGGGTGCTCCAGGAAGGCGTGGATTACGTGGTAAATTACCAGTTCGGGCGTGTCCAGATCCTCGATGAGGCCCTGCTCGCCTCAAATATCCCGATCCAGGTATCCACAGAGAATAATGCGCTTTTCGGCCAGCAGACCAAGCGTTTTACGGGAATAAACGTAGAACACCAGTTCTCGGAAAATTTTCTGGTGGGCGGTACGTATCTCAACCTCAATGAACGCCCTCTTACGCAAAAATCGAATTACAGCTATGAGCCCATCAATAATACCATTTTCGGGCTTAACCTTAATTATTCCACAGAAGTGCCCTTTTTGACAAGGATGGTCAACAAGTTACCCAATATAGATACAGATGTGGTTTCCAACCTTTCGCTGCGGGGTGAGGTCGCTTACCTTCTGCCCGGGGCGCCAAAAGGGAATGAGTTTGGAGGAAAAGCCACTACTTATATTGACGATTTTGAAGCCGCTCAAACCTCCATATCCATAGATAATCCACTGGGCTGGGAACTTTCAAGTGTACCATTGGGTTTCGGCGGGGAACTGGGGAATGGAGATCTGGCAACCGGTTATAAAAGGGCAAAACTGGCGTGGTATAGTATTGATCCTATTTTCTACGGAAGCAGCCGTCCCGATGGAATCACAGATGCCGATCTTTCGAGTTATGCCACGCGCAGGGTTTTTCTTGATGAGATATTTCCGAATGTCGATGTGGTGCAGGGGCAATCCCAGGTGTTATATACACTAGATCTCGCTTATTATCCCGGGGTACGTGGACCTTACAATTACAATCCGCAGGCAGCCGGAAGTAATGTTTTACCCAATCCTGCCCAAAATTTTGGAGGGATCACCCGTGCTCTTAATTCCACCAATTTTGAACAAAGCAATGTGGAGTACATCGAATTCTGGCTGATGGATCCTTTTATTTATTCTGAAAATGCCGGCAACAATGGCGGATCTCTTGTTTTTAACCTTGGGAACATTTCAGAAGATGTGCTAAAGGACGGAAGAAAACAATACGAGAACGGTCTTCCTGAAGATGGGGGAATTCTCAACACCACAGAAACGGTCTTTGGAAAAGTGCCTTCCAACCAGTCTTTGATCTATGCCTTTAATACGGAAGGTGAGCAAAGACTAAATCAGGATATAGGTTTTGATGGATTAGATGATGCCGAGGAAGCGAGCGAATTTGGAAGTTTTGCCAACTTGTCCGATCCCGCGGCCGATAACTACTCCTATTTCCTGAATGCCGATGGAAGCATATTAAACCGTTATTTCAACTATAACGGGATCCAGGGAAATTCCCCTCCCACGGTCACCAATACAGATAGAGGAAACACCACACTGCCTACTGTTGAAGATATTAATCGTGACAACACCATGAACACGGTAGATAGTTACTTTGAGTATGAGGTGCCGCTTTTCCCGGGAATGAACATAGACAACAGTGAATACATCACAGATGTAAAGCAATTCAATACCACGCTTGCCAACGGGCAGGAAATGCCGGTGAGGTGGCTTCAGTTCAAGATCCCTGTTTTCGAACCTACAGAAGCTGTTGGTGGGATTGGAGACTTCAGGTCTATAAGGTTTATGAGAATGTACCTCACCAATTTTGAAGACCCTACCGTACTTCGCTTCGGAACCATGGACCTGGTGCGGGGAGATTACCGCCGATATACTCAAACTCTTGATCCCGATAAATCTGATCCTGCAAATGAGGAAACTTCTTTCCAGGTCGCGGCAGTGAGCATTGAAGAAAATGAGAACCGGCAGCCTATCCCCTATGTGCTTCCCCCGGGAGTGGATAGAGAGGAGCTGCTGAATAACAACTCCCGCATCAGACAAAATGAGCAGTCGCTTTCACTTTCAGTTTGTGAGCTGGAGGCGCAGGATGCAAGGGCAGTTTATAAGAATTTCCAGATAGATATGCGGCAGTATAAGAACCTGGAAATGTTCATACATGCTGAAGCTTTGGTTGACCGGCCAAAATGGAGTGAAGGAGAGCTCGTGGCCTTCATCAGGATAGGAACAGATTTCACCAATAATTTCTATCAGATCGAAGTGCCTCTGAAACCAACAGAATTTGGAGCGGCAAGTGCTTCTGAGATCTGGCCGGAAGAAAACTTTTTAAACCTGCCGCTCGAATTGCTGCAGGAGGTAAAAGCCAGGGTGATTGGGGATCCTTCGATCGTTTCTACAGAATTGAATTTTTATTCAGAAGATCTCACTCCCGTTGATGCGAACACCCCATATGAAGTAGGGAACCTTAGAATTGGGATCAAGGGAAACCCTAGTTTCGGAAACATACGAATGCTGATGCTTGGGGTCAAAAATGGGTTGCCCGAAGGAAACTCCAGGGATCTTTGCGGGGAAGTATGGTTCAATGAAATGCGCCTTACAGATCTTAAGAACGAAGGAGGATGGGCTGCCATTGTGAATATGGACGCCAACCTTGCCGATTTCGCGAATCTTTCGGCTACCGGCAGAAGGAGTACTGTAGGATTTGGTGCACTGGAACATGGACCGAATCAGAGAAGTCGTGAAGACCTGCAGCAATATGATGTGGTGAGTAACGTAAACATGGGGCAATTACTTCCGCCGAAATGGGGAGTTAAAATTCCGGTGAGCTATAGTATTGGGGAAGAATTGATCACTCCAAAATATGATCCCGAATACCTGGATCTTGAATTGGAAACCGTTTTGGATAATGCCGCTACTCCCGAAGTGAGAGATGATCTTAAAGAACGGGCAGAGAGCTATACCAAGCGGCAAAGCATTAACGTGATAGGACTTCGAAAAGACAGGGTAGGAGAGAGCAAACCCATGCCTTATGATGTGGAGAACCTTACGGTTTCGGCTAGTTATAACCAGATCGACCACAGGGATTTTGAAATAGAAGATGCCTTTGATCAAAATGTAAGGTTGGGTGCCACTTATGATTACAGTTTCGCGCCCCTTTCAATAGAGCCGTTGAAAAATGTGGCGGTGCTTGACAGCAGTGCCTATTTTGCCCTGCTTCGGGATATTAACTTCAATGTTTTTCCCACGAATATTTCTGCCAGTTCTACCATTTTCAGGCAGTATAATGAGCAGACTTTTAGAGAGAT
>CAZNFK010000124.1:0-5854 GCA_964572365.1 uncultured Flavobacteriaceae bacterium
TGGCACCCGCTAACTCAGCATAAAACTTCAGGGAAAATGCTGCCTATAGTAAAAGCAATAGGGACTTTGCTGTATGACGAGGATGGCAAAGAGTATATTGACGGGATCTCCAGCTGGTATACCGCGATCTACGGCCACTGCAATGAAACGATCACGCAGAAGGTCGCCGCACAGATGCAGCAACTGGACCAGGTGGTTTTCAGTGGATTTACTCATAAACCGGCGATAGAACTTTCCGAAGCTTTAATTAAGATCCTTCCCGGTAATCAGGAGAAATTATTCTTCAGTGATAACGGTTCCACCGCGACCGAGATCGGGATCAAAATGGCCCTGCAGTACCACCACAATCTTGGTAATGACCGCAAGGTGATGCTCGCTTTTGAAGAAGGCTTTCACGGTGATACTTTTGGAGCTATGTCGGTGTCCGGATTATCTGTCTATAATGGGGCTTTTGAAGAGCATTTTATCAAGGTGGTACGGCTTGAGGTGCCAATGGGAGACAATAACGCGGAGGTGTTGGAGCAGCTTCAGGCTTTGATCTCAACACATAAGATCGCAGGATTCATTTACGAACCCCTTGTGCAGGGAGCAGCCGGTATGAAAATGCATGATCCAGAAGGGTTAAATGCGATCCTGAAGCTTTGTAAGGAAAATAAGATCATTACCATTGCCGATGAAGTGATGACCGGCTTCGGAAAGACCGGAAAAAACTTCGCTTCGGAATATCTCGACACAGCTCCCGATATCATTTGTATGTCCAAAGCCTTAACCGCTGGATTGTTACCAATGGCCATAACCTCCTGCACTCATGAGATCTTTGACGCCTTCTATTCTGAAGAGATTTCAAAAGGCCTTTTTCACGGACATACCTACACCGCTAATCCGCTGGCTTGTACCGCTGCCCTCGCCGGCATAGAGCTGCTCACTTCCGAAGAGATTCAGGAAGATATCAAACGGGTCATTGCTTCACACGGCGATTTTGCGCAGCGAATTAAAAGTCATCCAAAAGTGAAGAATCTAAGGCAGCTTGGAGTGATCATCGCTTTTGAGCTGGATGTGGAAATGGAGCGGTATGGAAGCCTGCGAAATCAGCTCTTCGCCCACTTCATGGAAAGTGGTATTTTTCTGCGGCCGCTGGGGAATACCATCTATATTTCTGCTCCTTACATCATCTCCAATGAGGAGCTGCAAAAAATTTATTCCGGGATAGAAGCTGCGCTGGAAAAATTCTAGGCCTGTTTTATTTTATTAGAAAGTACATCTTATTTCGTATTTTAGGCTGTAAATCAGTAAAATATGATGCATCCGCATACCGAAGTTCGGTTTATTAATGAGGAAATGGGTTACGGAGTTGTGGCCACGAAATTCATTCCCCGGGGAACAATTACCTGGGTGCAGGATGAGTTAGATCGGGTTTTTACCGCTCAGGAAGTGGATAAGATGCGGCCGGTAACGCGGGAGCTAGTAGATAAATATTCATTCCGGAATAATAAAGGCCATTTTGTGCTTTGTTGGGACCTTTCTAAATATGTAAACCACAGTTTTAGATCCAATTGTATATCGACTGTGTATGATTTTGAGCTGGCTGTAAGGGATATTCATCCCGGAGAGCAGTTGACAGATGACTACGGTTACCTGAATGTTTCGGAACCCTTTAAAGCCCAGGATGAAGGAACAGAACGGGACACTGTCTATCCCGATGACCTTTTGCATTATCACCGGGAATGGGACGCACAGCTCAAGCAGGCTTTTCCACATTTTAATAAGGTTGAACAGCCTTTATTGCCGTTTGTGCCTAATAAAACCCTTCAGGGAATTCAGGAAAAGCTAAGCAATAATCTTCCCCTGGATTCTATTCTCAATTTGTACTGTGGAGAAATTAACTGAGTTCTCGCGGGTGAATTGAAACGCAGCCCTTATTTTTGCCAAAAATTGCATTTTTGAAGACACCAATATCTATTACCTCTGTAGGTTCTGTATCTCCTTTGGGCTCCACTGTCCCAGAGATATGGGGTAATTACATGCAGGATCATCATTTTCTCAGGAAACAGGATTTTTCGGGAAAGGAGGCTTTTGCTGCCTTTCTTCCGGAGAAATTACGTTCAGAGATCGATACCATGCGCGAAACCAACTCCAATCTTAAAAAGGTGGATGATTCGGTGCTTTTCGGTGTTTATGCGGCAAGGAACGCCGTTGCGGCTGCAGGATGGAAGAAGGGAGAAGAAGTTGGGATCAATATTGGCAGCTCAAGAGGAGCCACCGGTTTGTTTGAGGGTTATTATAAAACTTTTCTCGAAACCGGAAAGGCTGATACTCTTGCATCTCCGGCAACTACTTTAGGGAACATTTCCTCCTGGGTAGCCCAGGACCTGCAAAGCAGCGGGGTGGAGATCTCCCATTCGGTTACCTGTTCCACTGCCCTGCATGCCGTGTTGAACGGCGTGGCCTGGATCAACTCGGGAATGACAGATAAATTTTTGGCCGGGGGAAGTGAGGCTGCTCTTACCCCTTTTACCATAGCCCAGGTAAAAGCCATGAAGATCAACGCCAGGGAAGATCTTGATTTTCCCTGCCAGGCTCTCAATCTCCAAAAATCTAAAAACTCGATGGTTTTAGGGGAAGGGGCTGCTGTAATTTGCATGGAATCCGGGAAAAGAGAAAATGCCCTTGCCTTGATCACTGGTATTGGCTATGCGACCGAAAAACTGAAACATTCGGTTTCTATTTCGGCTAATGGAACGGCTTTCCAAAAGTCGATGAAAATGGCCATGGGAGAGCTTTCCCCTCAAGAGATCGACGCGGTGGTGATGCATGCCCCGGGCACTATAAAAGGAGACCTTTCAGAAATGAATGCTCTAAAAACCATTTTTGGAGCTGAAATGCCTGCCCTCACCACCAACAAGTGGAAGATTGGTCATACATTTGGGGCCTCAGGAACCTTGAGTCTGGAGCTGGCGCTCCTAATGTTGCAGCACCAGGAATTCATTCCGGTGCCTTTTTCTTCGGAAAGTAAGGCACCTAACAAACTCAGGAATATCCTGGTGAACGCGGTTGGTTTTGGCGGCAATGCTGTATCGGTGTTGGTAAGCCTTCCGAAGTAAACCAGGAAAAACTCCCTTTACCACGATTAACAAATGCATTTTATTTATTTTTGAAGCTCAAAACTCAAATTATGGCGATTAGGCACGACTGGACAAAAGAAGAGATCCTTGAAATCTATAATAAACCATTTATGGAGCTGCTTTATGAAGCGGCTACTATTCACCGGGAACATCATGATCCCAATACAGTGCAGGTTTCTACCCTTTTATCAATAAAGACCGGAGGTTGCCCCGAAGATTGCGGGTATTGCCCACAGGCGGCCCGTTATCATACAGATCTTGAAGGCAATGATCTTATGAGCGTGAACCAGGTAAAAGCCCAGGCTTTACGCGCTAAGGAATCGGGTAGTTCCCGGGTTTGCATGGGTGCGGCCTGGAGAAATGTGAAAGATGGTGAAGAATTCGACAATGTTCTTGAAATGGTGCGTACCATCAACAGGCTGGATATGGAGGTTTGCTGTACGCTGGGAATGATCACCGAAAACCAGGCTCAGCGATTGGCCGAGGCCGGTTTGTATGCCTATAATCATAATCTTGATTCTTCGGAAGAATACTATAAAGAAGTCATTTCCACCCGTGGATTTGAAGACCGTCTAAAGACCATTGATAACGTTAGAAAAACCAATGTCACGGTTTGCAGCGGCGGAATTATTGGAATGGGAGAAAGTATCGAAGATCGTGCTGGGATGCTGGTTGCGTTATCGACATTAAGTCCGCAACCCGAATCTGTGCCTATCAATGCACTGGTTCCTGTTGAAGGAACGCCTTTGGCCGAGCAGGAGCAGGTGCCAATTTGGGATATGATAAGAATGGTGGCGACCACCAGGATCGTTATGCCCGAAACCCAGGTCAGACTTTCTGCCGGAAGGACTCAAATGAGTCGCGAAGGGCAGGCGATGTGTTTCTTTGCCGGTGCGAATTCCATTTTTGCCGGGGATAAACTGTTGACCACTCCAAATCCTGATGTGAATGAGGATATGGAAATGTTCAAGGCCCTCGGATTAAATCCGCAGAAGCCATTTACGAAAAAGTCTCAACCGGAAAGTGTGGATGCTGAAAATTCTAGATTCCAAAACCTTGGTGAAAAACCAAAATGGTCAAGACCCGGGCATACCATTGAGCGCAATTTGGCGGCACAGGGCAAGACTAAAAACAAGGCGTAATTGTTTTTTGACTGCTACCTTAAGGAACTAAGTTGTTGAGTGATGAAAGAAGGATTGAAATTGACTGAAATTCCAAGGGAAAAGACCCTTTCGAAAAAGGACTTTTTTGAGAAGTATGTAAGGCCACAAAAGCCTGTGGTGATCGAACATTTAATTGAAGATTGGCCGGCCTATGAAAAATGGTCCCTTGATTATATGAAACAAATGGCAGGGGAAAAGGTAGTTCCCCTGTTTGACGATCGACCTATTTCCTCTAAATATAAATTCAATGAGCCTCATGAAAAAATGAAAATGGGGGACTACATTGAACTCTTAAAGAAAGGTCCCACTAATTACCGTATTTTTCTTTATCATCTCTTAAAAGAGGTGCCAACCCTTCAAAAGGACTTTAAATATCCCGATGTGGGGCTAAGATTATTAAAACAGGTGCCGATGTTGTTCTTTGGAGGAGAAGGTTCCAAGGTTTTTATGCACTATGATATTGATTTTGCCAATATCCTGCACTTCCATTTCCACGGAAAAAAGCAGTGCATACTTTTTTCACCTTCAGAAACAAAACATCTCTACAAGGTGCCTCATGCATTGATTGCCAGGGAAGATATAGATTTCCTGGATCCCGATTATGACAAATTCCCGGCTCTTAAAAATGCCGAGGGTTTGATCACCGAACTCAACCATGGGGAAACATTATACATGCCCGAAGGTTATTGGCACCAAATGACCTATTTAACGGCCGGATTCTCCATGAGCCTGCGGGCGACCCCGCGCAATTTGAAAAATTTTTCAAAAGCAGTGTATAATGTGTTTTTTATGCGACATTTTGATAATTATATGCGCAGGTGGAAAGGGCAAAAGTGGATCGATTATAAGAATTCACAGGCTGTAAAGCGTACAAACAGGAAGAATAAGATCAATCAATAAGGGAATTAGAAACCTCATAAACCAGGCTCGCTTCATAGCCTTTTTGAAGCAGGTGGTCTGAAAGTTTTTTTCGACGCTTCAGTTTATTGGGTTCTTTAAGGAGGTTCAGTTTTTTTTCGGCCAGTTCGTTCAGGGTTTGCACATACTGCTTTTCATCAATTTCGGTCATGGCCCGTTTTATAATGGGAGAAGAGATATCCCTTAACTTTAACTCCTGTTTGATCCTTATCCTGCCCCATTTTTTGATGCGAAACTTACCGCGGACGAAACTGCGTGCAAAACGTTCCTCATTCAGAAAATCTTCCTGCATGAGCTTGATGATGATCTGCTCCCTGGCCTCTGGGATCATGCGCATCTCCAGGAGCTTTTCTTCCACTTCCTTTTGCGACCGGTCTCTGTAAGCACAATACTGCATCAGCTTGACGGTGGCTTCTTTTACGGTATATGATTTTCCGGTTTCTTTATTCAAAATTCAGGATCCAAGGTTCAAAAATAGTTCGTAAAAATAAGATTTTTGGTAGTGAGATCTCAATACTCAATTCTCATATCTCACTAATAGAAATAAAAAAACGCCTCCCAAATTAATGAAAGGCGTTCTTAATGTTATTGAATCTCTTCCCCGTCTTTGTCGTGAAAGTGATATTCAAGATACGTGTAAGCATCTCTTGG
>CAZNFK010000125.1:0-3718 GCA_964572365.1 uncultured Flavobacteriaceae bacterium
TTTGGAGGAGATGACCCCAATCTCATTGAAACCATCAGCCAGATCATGATCACCCGCGGAATGCTTCCTGAGAGTAAGGGTAGTATTCACTGGAGTATTGGTCCGTTGTTGAAGTACCCAAAACTTTCCGAAGGAATTAGAGAGAGAGCCTATAAAAAGAAAGCACTGGTTCCCGCGAGCCCGTGGCTGGACCCTGAACCTCCTCAAAAACCCAATGTTTCCGTAGAACTAAAGGGTGATCTTGTGAACCTTTCCTGGGACCATGCAAATGACAAGGAGATCTTTCAATGGGTGGTACATTACAAATACAAAGGAATGTGGAACTACAGGATCCTTAACCGTCAACAAAAGTCCTTAACTTTACCCAAAGCTTTGGCAGAAGAAGAGGATGTGCTGCTCACGCATTTTGGAGTCACTGCGGTGGACAGGATCGGAAACCAGAGTGAGTTTGTGGAAATGAAACTTTAAGCTTAAACTTAGGAAGTCCTATAAATTATCCGGATAAGCTTTCCCGAATTATGAAGTTAGAAACCTACACTTTTAACCTTGAATTGAAGAACACCTTTACCATCACTCATGGTTCAAGGGATTTTCAACCGACTTTGATCGTGAAGCTTACCGAAGGTGATTACAGCGGTTATGGAGAAGCTGTTGCTACCTCTTACTACGGGATGAGCGTGGAAAAAATGGCGCGATCAGTCAAAAGTGTAGAGCACATACTGGCAAAAAATATTCACCGCAGCCCCGAAGAGGTTTGGAAAATACTTCAGCCGCACCTGGCAGACGATTCTTTTGCGCTGTGTGCCTTAGACATTGCCATGCACGACCTTCACGGAAAAAGAAATCACCTGCCCCTGTACAAACTTTGGGGCTATGATCTTAAAAATATCCCGCTTACCAATTATACAATAGGAGTGGATACTCCCCAAAAGATGGTGGAAAAGATGAAGGCTTTTCCATGGCCTTTATACAAGATCAAACTTGGCACGAAAGAAGATGTAAAGATCGTGAGGGAATTGAGAAAACATTCCAATGCAATTTTCAGGGTTGATGCAAACGGGGCATGGACCGCAGAAGAAACCATTCAGAATTCAAAGCTTTTAAAAGATCTGAACGTGGAGTTCATCGAACAGCCTTTGCCACGAGAAGATTGGGAAGGCGTGAAAAAGGTAAAAGAAGAAGTCGTTTTGCCAACAATTGCCGACGAAAGCTGCATCACCGAAGCAGATGTAAAAAAGTGTGCAGAGGTTTTTGACGGCGTGAACATCAAGCTTACCAAATGTGGAGGCCTCACCCCGGGTAGAAGGATGATCAGGGAAGCCAAACAACTCGGACTGAAAGTCATGGTAGGCTGTATGACCGAGTCAACCATTGGCATTTCAGCCATCGCCCACCTGTTGCCGGTTCTTGATTACGTGGATATGGACGGGGCGATGTTGCTGAAAAATGACATTGCCGATGGGGTTAAGGTCTATGACCACAAAACCCTTTTTCCCGAAAGAAATGGAACAGGAGCAGTGCTCCTTCCGAAATATGAAAATTTAAAATCAGTAAAATGAAACGAATCCAAAAATCCCTTTTTCTGGCCCTTTGCGGAATAAGTCTTTTGATCTCCTGTAAAAATGAGGATGCCGAAACACCTTCCGAAGAAAATGTAGCGACACCTTACATTGCCGAAGTGCGACAGCAACATGCACCCGATAAACGCGTTGCCCTGTTTGACGTGGAAGGAGTGGAGAAGGGAGAACAACTTGTTTTAAGAGGAGAGTCAAATATGCCTGAGGCGGTGACCGATCTAAAGAAGCGGTTGCATGACGCGAACGTGAAGTTTGTTGACAGCATCCAGATGTTGCCTTCAAAAGAGCTGGGTGAGAAGACCAATGCGGTGGTGAAAAATTCAGTTGCCAATATCCGTTCCAATCCGGGGCATTCTGCAGAGCTTGCCACGCAGGCTACCTTGGGTACGCCGTTAAAAGTGCTGAAAAAAGATGATAACTGGTACCTGGTGCAAACTCCCGACGGTTACCTGGCGTGGGTAGACAGCGGCGGAATTGTACTGATGAGCGATGAGGAACTGGCAACCTGGAAAGCTACCGAAAAAGTGGTATTCCTGAAGCCTTTTGGAGAGTCCTATGAGAAACCCGATTTAGGGTCACAATCAGTATCAGATCTTGTGGCGGGTGATATCCTGGAATTAAGAGGGGAGAAAAATGGCTTTTTTGAAGTGAAATATCCCGATGGGAGGACGGCATATATAGTAAAGGATCAGGCGCAGAAATATCAAGATTGGTTGAAGTCTTTGGACCAGTCGGAAGAATCACTTGTAGCCACCTCCAAAGAATTAATGGGCCTGCCATACCTGTGGGGAGGGACTTCACCAAAAGGGGTAGACTGCAGCGGTTATACCAAAACCGTCTTCTTCCTTAACGGGATCGTGATCCCGCGGGACGCCTCGCAACAGGTGCACACCGGGAAAGTGGTGGATTCTACCAGGAATTTTGAAAATCTGAGAAAAGGAGACCTGCTTTTCTTCGGAAAACCGGCGACAGATTCTACAAAAGAAAGGGTCATTCACGTGGGGATGTGGATCGGGGACAACAAGTTCATCCATTCTATGGGAGATGTACACATAAGTACCATGGATACCACCGCAGCCGATTTTGATGAATATAATTACAACCGCTATTTGCGAACCAAGAGATTGCTTGGAGAAGAAGACCCGAAACTGGTGCAATTGAGAAACTCTGATCTTTTTATGACCTCTCAAGAGGAAAAAGATTCAGTTGAGAGTAAATAAGAACCTGTTCCCATGAAAAACCTGCTTTGTTCTTTCCTTTTAAGTATGTTCTGTTTTACGGTTTCGGCCCAGAAGGCAAAGAAACCCGAATTCCTGAAGTACCAAAAAAGCTCCTGGGTTGACTCGATCATGAAAACCCTTTCGCCCGATGAGCGCATTGCGCAGCTCATCATGGTGGCTGCTTATTCCAATCGGGGAGAAGAGCACAAGCAGGAGATCCTGAAGCTTATCAATGAACAAAAGATCGGCGGACTTATCTTTTTCCAGGGAGATCCCGAGAGCCAGGTGAAGTTAATGAATGAATACCAGGCGGCTTCAAAAGTGCCGCTTTTGGGTGCCATTGATGCCGAATGGGGGCTGGGGATGAGACTGGACAGCACCATAAGCTATCCTTTCCAGATGACTTTAGGTGCCATCCAGGATAAGGAACTGCTCCATGAAATGGGAGTGGAGGTTGCAAATCAAGTAAAAAGGGTAGGGCTGCATATGAATTTCGCCCCGGTGGTAGATGTCAACAACAATCCGAACAACCCGGTGATCAATTTCCGTTCTTTTGGAGAAGATAAATACAATGTTGCTGAAAAAGCCATCGCTTATATGCAGGGAATGCAGCAGGAAAATATTCTGACCACGGCCAAACATTTCCCGGGCCACGGCGATACCGACACCGATTCGCATTACGCCCTGCCACAGATCAATCATCCGTACACAAGACTCGATACTCTGGAGTTGTACCCGTTCCGCCAAATACTGAAAGCAGGGATAGGAGGGGTGATGGTTGCCCATCTCGACATTCCGGCGCTGGATTCCACTGGAGTGCCTTCTACTTTATCAAAACCTATTATCACCGGACTGCTGAAGAAAAAACTCGGTTTTGAAGGATTGATCGTTACCGATGCCATGAACATGAAGGGAGTGACA
>CAZNFK010000125.1:3818-5850 GCA_964572365.1 uncultured Flavobacteriaceae bacterium
TAAGGCCATTCCGGGCGGGCAGATCCTGGTGGCGAGGAACGGGAAAGTTGTGTTTCACAAGGCGTATGGAAATCATTCCTATTTTGATACCATCGCTGTTAAGAAAGATGACCTGTACGACCTGGCTTCGGTTACAAAAATTTCAGCCACCATGCCTGCACTTATGAAGCTGTACGACGAAGGGGATTTCAAACTTGACGGCACTTTGGCAGATCATCTTCCGAAGTTTAAAAGATCGAACAAGACCGATATTCCTTTTACAGATATACTTACGCACCAGGCGAGGTTTCAACCATGGATACCATTCTGGAAGAACACCCTTCGGAAAAATGGGAGCTATAAGTGGTGGACCATCAAAAAAGATTCTTCGGCGCGTTATCCCATCAAGATCACCAATGACATGTACCTGCACCGGAATTACCCCGATAAGATCGTGAAAGCGATCAGGAAGTCGCCTTTGCGGGACAAGAAGGAATACGTTTATTCCGATTTCTTTTTCATCCTGGCGCCACGGGTGGTAGAAAGCCGTACCGATGAAGATTTTGCGACTTACCTGCAGCAGAATTTCTATGAACCCCTTGGAGCGACTTCCGTGGGTTTTAATCCGGAAGCCCCAAAATACAAGATCGTGCCTACTGAGTACGATTTTTCGTTTAGAAAAGAACCTATTCACGGTACTGTACACGATGAAGGCGCCATCATGATGGGAGGCGTGTCGGGGCATGCAGGTTTGTTCGCCAACGCCAATGACCTGGCAAAACTTCTGCAAATGTACCTGAACGGCGGAGAGTATGGCGGCAGGAGATATCTCGAAGAAGAAACCCTGAAAAAGTTCACCGAAACCACATTTCCCGAAAGCGAGAACCGCCGGGCTTTGGGTTTTGACAAACGCCGGCCCAACAGCAAAGGCATAGTGAACAATACCGCCAAAGATGCGAGTGAGGCAAGCTTTGGACATACAGGATTTACAGGCATTATGGTTTGGATGGATCCCGAAGAAGACCTTTTATACATCTTTCTTTCCAACCGGGTGCATCCCACACGGGAAAACCACCGGTTGTACAACCTGGACACCAGGACCAATATTCACCAGGTGCTGCATGACTCCATAAAGACCAAAAAGGCTAACTGAGCAGAAGGTTCAATTTGTTAATAGATCACAAGCGGTTTTGTTTTTCTGTTATACCAGAAGTGCTATATTTGTCTGTTTTCCCTACGAATCTTGCATTTTAACCAACCAAATCTTGATGATTAAGAAATATTGCTTCCCGTTCTTATCCATACTTTTTTTAGCATCTTCAGCAGCTACCGCACAGAATTCCGTACAGGGGAAAGTGGTGGACAGTTCCGACGAACCGGTCGCCTACGCCAATGTGATCCTTTTGAACGCTAAAGATTCCACCACAGTTTATAGGGGAGCTGTGAGCAGGGAAAATGGAAATTTCAGTTTTGAAGAGATCGCTTCGGAAAATTACCTTTTGAAAGTGAGTTTTGTGGGATATGAAAATTTCCTGAAACAGATACAGGTTTCCGAAGATGAAAACCTCGGAAAAATTTCCCTGACTCAAACGGCTGCCGACCTGGAGGAGGTTTCTATCAATTACAAGAATCCTTCCGTAGAGAAAAAAGTGGACAGGCTGGTTTTTAAAGTTGAAAATACCACCCTTTCCAGCGGAAATTCCTGGGATATCCTGAAGAAGACTCCGGGTGTGATCATGGCAAACAATTCCCTGCAGGTGCGCAACCAGGGAGTGGAGGTGTATATTAATGACCGTAAAGTGCAATTATCTGCTTCAGAATTGCAGACCCTGCTGGAGAACTATTCCGCGGAAAATATCAAATCGGTTGAGGTGATCACCAATCCGCCGGCGCGTTATGATGCCGAAGGAGGTGCCATTCTTAACATTGTTACCAGCAGCGCGATCTCTCCCGGCTATAAGGGCAGCGTGAATGCGGCCTGGACGCAGGCGATCTTTCCGAAGTATACGTTTGGGACCAGCCATTACCAAAAAAGTGAAAAACTGAATCTTTT
>CAZNFK010000126.1:0-5685 GCA_964572365.1 uncultured Flavobacteriaceae bacterium
TCTTGGGATCTTCCAGCTGGTCGCAGATGGCCACCCGCTCCCCCGCCTTTACCAGCTTGGGCAGGTAGGTATTTAAAGAATGATGCGGGAAACCGGCAAGTTCTGTGCGCTCACTGCCGTTGTTACGGTTGGTGAGCACAATGTTCAGAATGCGTGCGGCCCTCACCGCATCTTCCCCGAAAGTTTCGTAAAAATCGCCCACCCTGAAGAGCAACATGGCATCGGGATATTTCTTCTTGATGCTGTTGTACTGCTGCATTAAGGGCGTAACTTTCTTACCGGATTTCGCTGACACTTTACTGGGGTTTTTATTGCCTGCTAATGTAAGTCTTCTCAGGTTTTTCCTGAAAAAAAATTGAACCGACTTATCAAAAGTATGTTGATAAGGTACGCACATTTCCCCGCAATCAATACTAGTGTTTTCACCCCTTTCTCACCCCGCTCCCTATTTAGGAGCTTGAATTAAATTCCTATTTTTGCCTCCATGGAAAACCGAAAGCTAAAGAACAGCGAACTGGATCGCAAAAGCCCTGAAGAATTCAAGGCCGCGAAAAAGACCCCGATCATCGTTATTTTAGATAACGTGAGAAGCCTGAACAACATTGGTTCGATCTTTCGCACGGCCGATGCTTTCCTGATCGAGAAGATCTACCTCTGCGGGATCACCGCCACTCCCCCGCATAAAGACATCCAAAAAACGGCTTTGGGAGCCACAGAGACGGTAGCCTGGGAATACGCCGAAAACGTGCTGGAGGTAGTGGAGAAGCTGCAGAAGAACAAGGTTAAGGTTTATGCGGTGGAACAAGCCGAAAACGCCATGATGCTGAATGAGTTCACCCCTCAAAAAGGAGAAAAATACGCGCTTATTTTTGGCAACGAAGTAAAAGGCGTGCAGCAAAAAGTGGTCACGGCAAGTGACGGGGTGCTGGAGATCCCGCAGTTAGGCAGCAAACATTCTCTCAACATTTCCGTCAGTACTGGGGTGGTTTTATGGGACCTATTCGCGAAGATGCAACAAAATTCTTAGCGGGTTTAGAGTTGCGGGTTTCCAAATAAGAAATGAGTGGCTTTCACCAAAAACAGCAAACCGAAAACGGCAAACAGTAAACGGTGAACCCCAAACCTTGAACCTTTAGCTGATCTCTTCCAGCAAACTCAAATAGTCCTCCCTGTTGTTCACAAAATCCAGTTCAGATATATCGATGATCTTCACGTTCAATCCCGGTTGGGATTTGATAAAGGACAAATAGCTCTGGTTGATATTGGCCAGGTAATCCTGCTGGATGTTCTGTTCATAGTCCCTGCCCCTTTTTTTGATGTTTTCCAGCAACCTGTCGGTATTTTGATAGAGATACACATAAAGATCGGGTTTCACCAACTCTTTGTACATCAAATGGAAAAGCTTCTGGTACAACATGTATTCATCTTCGTGCAGGGTGATCTTGGCAAAGATGAGCGATTTGAACACATCGTAATCTGAGATCACAAAATCCTTGAACAGGTCGTACTGGGCCAGGTCGTCGATAAGCTGCTGGTAACGGTCGGCCAGGAAAGACATTTCCAGCGAAAAAGCGTATCGCGCCTGGTCTTCATAGAACTTCGGAAGGAAGGGGTTGTCCTTAAAGCGCTCCAGGATCAATTTGGCATTAAAATCCTGGGAGACCATAGTGGCAAAACTGGTCTTTCCCGCCCCGATGTTCCCCTCAACCGCGATATAATTATACTTCGAAAACGTGAAGGTAGAAGGTCTTTTCAGTTCCTCGGAAATTTCGGTGACTTCAGAAGTGTCGGGAGTTTGTTGCAGTAGATCCCTGATCTTTTGCTTTTTCAGCGGATGCCTTACTTCCGAAGCGATATCGGCAAGAGGCAGCAACACGAATTTCCGGTTCAGCATTTCGGGATGCGGCACCTGCAGGTTTTCAGTATCATGAACTTCCTCTTCAAAAAGCACAATATCGAGATCAATAGTTCTGTTTTGATAGCCTTCGGTTTGCTTTCTCTCCCTACCAAGCGCATTCTCGATCATCAACAGGGTATTCAGGATTTCGCCGGGTTCAAATCGGCTGTCAACAGCTATACAGGCATTCAAAAAAGCATTGCCTTCAAACCCCCATGCGGGAGTTTCATAAACAGAAGAGATCTTCACCACTTCCCCCACCCTTCGTTGGATCTCATTTACAGCCTTTTGAAGAAAATCGAAGCGGTTCCCCTCATTGCTTCCAAGGGCGATATAGACTGTTTTTGGAGGGTTCAAGGGTATTTAAGAAAAATTTAGTAAGACTACAGGCGTAAATTTCACAGCAAATTAAATAAAACAAAACCACATACTCTTAACTTTGTTAGAAAGAGTTTTTGTCCAAAGTGGCCTTTAACACCCTGCTCCGGATTTTAAAGAGTGTGGAGAAACCCATTTTGGAGCAGGAGCTTTTAAAATGTTCTTTTTATGAAAAAATTTCTGAAAATAGCTGCGATCGTAGTTGGAGTAATTATATTGACCCTCCTGCTTACTCCTATTCTTTTTGAAAAACAACTGAAAGACCTGGTGCAAAAAACGATTAATGACAATCTGGACGCACAGGTTGCTTTTGCAGACATCGATCTCAGCCTCTTTCGGAATTTCCCTAATGCCACCCTTGGCATTGAAGACCTGAGCGTGGTGAACAATGCCCCGTTTGAAGGAGACACCCTGGCTTTCAGCGAGGAAGTGATCCTGCAAATGTCGGTCATGGAATTGTTCAGGGACAGCGGAAAACCCTTGAAAATAGATGCCTTAAAGTTGAACCGCACCCTGCTCAACATTCATGTGGATTCGCTGGGGAACAACAACTACGATATCGCCCTGAAAGATACCACGCCTGCCGATACCAGCGGGGGCTTCAGGTTTGACATGAAACATTACGAGATCAATAACTCCCGCGTTAATTACCTGGATGAGGGAGCCGGGATCAAACTCCTGGTTGAAGATCTAAACCACGAAGGAAAGGGAGACCTTTCGGCAAAAACCTCTACTCTTAGTACTTTTTCCTCTGCCCTGGTGAGCCTGATGGTAGACGGGACAAATTACCTGAACCGCAATAAAGTGCAGCTGGAGGCCGATTTCATGATGGACCTGGAAAACCAAAAATATTCCTTCCTCGAAAATGAAGCCCTGATCAACCAACTGCCCCTCACCTTTGACGGCTACGTGCAGGTGAACGAGGATAACAACGAGGTGGACATCAGCTTTAAGACCCCTACCTCATCCTTTAAGAATTTCCTCGCAGTCATTCCCGAAGAATATTCCAAGAACATCGAGGAAGTCGAGACCAGTGGAGACTTCGTGGTCAATGGCTTCATAAAAGGAATTGTTGACGAAACCTACATTCCAAAAATGGAGATCAATATCAACTCCAATAACGCTTCTTTCAAATACCCCGACCTTCCGAAGAAAGTGGAGGACATCACCATTTCTGCCCGGGTGATGAACGAATCGGGTCTTGCCGATGAGACCTATGTCGACATCGACACTCTCAACTTCAGGATAGACCAGGACCCCTTCAGGGCAAAAGGAAAACTGAGAAACCTTACCGGGAACATGCTGGTAGACATGGCGGTAAAAGGCACTATAAACCTGGCCAACCTCGAAAAAGCCTATCCGCTGGAACTGGAACAGGACCTCAACGGTATGGTGACCGCAGATATGACTACCCGTTTTGATATGGAATCCATTGAAAAGGAACAGTACCAGAATGTGCAAAGCAACGGGATCGCCACCATCAGGAATTTCAGCTATTCATCACCCGAGATTCCCAACGAGATCAAGCTGGCAACTGCGACCATGAAATTCAATTCGGGCAACGTCGCCCTGGAGAATTTTCTCGCCACCACCGGCAATACCGACCTGGCGGTCAACGGGACCATCCTTAACTTCATGGGCTACCTGTTTACCGACCAAAAACTGAAAGGGAATTTTACCGCCCGCTCCAAATCATTTTCGGTGAATGATTTTATGGTGAAGAATATTCCTGCCGAAGAAAAAGAAGGCGCAGGAAAAAAGACTGCCGCGACCGCGGAAGAAGCCATCAAGATCCCCGGTTTTCTTGATGTACAACTGGATTTTGTGGCCGACCAGGTGCTGTATGACAACCTTGTTCTGAAGAATACCAAAGGGAAACTGGCCATCAACAACGAAACCGCCAGCCTTCAGAATGTCACTGCCAGCATCTTTAACGGAAACATCAACCTCAACGGAAATGTCTCGACCGGGCAGACGGTTCCAACATTTGGGATGAAGCTCGACCTCAATTCCATTGACATCGCGCAGGCCTTCCGGGACATGGAGCTGCTTCGCAACCTTGCTCCCATCGCGCAGGCGCTGCAGGGGAACCTCACCACCAATATTGATCTTCGCGGTAACCTCAATGACAACCTCACCCCAAAACTCCAGACCCTTGCAGGGAACGCCCTGGCAGAGATCCTGGGAGCAAGGGTAAATCCGGCTCAAACCCCGTTACTGGCACAGCTGGACCAAAACCTGAATTTCATCGACCTGAACAACCTCAACCTCAAGGACCTGAAGACCAAATTGACCTTCAATAACGGACAGGTAGAGGTGCAGCCATTCGATTTCAACATCAAGGGGATCAAGGCCACCGCTTCTGGAAGCCATGGGTTTGACATGAACATGCATTACAACCTCGCCCTGAACATCCCTGCAAAATTCCTGGGCAATCAACTGGGCGCCACCCTTTCCAAACTCAGTGCCAAGGCGCAGGATTCCATGACCGTGGCTTTACCCATAGATATCACAGGGTCGTTCAATAATCCTAAGATCAATCTCAATATGGAACAGGCGGTGAACAACCTTACCCAAAAGATCATTGCCAGCCAAACCGAACAGCTCCAGGAAAAAGGAAAGAATATATTAACCGATATCATCACCGGAAAAACAAGAAAAGACACCACCACTACCGGACAAACCACGAAGAAAGATTCGGTGATTAAGACTCAGGAGGACGTGGTAAAAGACGCGGCCCGGGATATTTTGGGTGGAATCTTGGGCGGCAAGAAAAAGAAAAAAGATACTACTAACCAGTAGACTATTTTACGGTGAGGGCCACCCCGAAGCCTTCATGTTTACGAACATTGAACACGGTACCATCTTCAAAAATGAGGTATTGTCCCTTAATTCCTTTTAAAACCCCTTCAAAAAAAGGAGTTTTCTGAAGGTTCAGAGATTTGCATTTCGCCGGATAGCTCACCACCGGGAATTTTATTTCCAGTTCTTTTGAATTAGGCAGGTAATACTCCTTTACTTCAGCCGGCAGGTACTGCCTGAGGTCCTCCCTGATTTGAAGCAGGTCCAGGTCTTTCAGGTCATTGGTTAGCATCCTTCTCCAGTTGGTCTTGTCAGAAACATGTTCCTTAAGGGCGACCTCGGTGATTCCGGCGAGATATCGATTGGGTACTTCCACGATCTCGATTGCCTCATGCGCACCCTGATCTATCCACCGGGTTGGCACCTGGCTTTTGCGGGTTACCCCCACCTTTACATTACTGGAGTTAGCGAGGTAAACGATGTGAGGCTGCAGTTGCGCCTTTTGTTCGTAATCGAGGTCCCGATCTTCCTGGCCGAGATGAGCGGTGCTTAGTTCGGGCCGCATCACCCACTCCCCCATTTCGGGCAGGGTACTGAAGCACTGGTAG
>CAZNFK010000127.1:0-5645 GCA_964572365.1 uncultured Flavobacteriaceae bacterium
G
Organism: uncultured Flavobacteriaceae bacterium; assembly: GCA_964572365.1. Classification (GTDB taxonomy): domain Bacteria; phylum Bacteroidota; class Bacteroidia; order Flavobacteriales; family Flavobacteriaceae; genus Salinimicrobium. The sequence continues at coordinate 2 of CAZNFK010000127.1, forward strand.
ACAAAAATGCCGAACTGGCCGAAGCCCTGCGGGTGAAAAGCCTGCCCACCCTCATGATCTATAAGGCCGGGGAAATGAGATGGCGCCAAAGCGGGGAGCAGGATGCCAACACCCTGATTGGTCTGATGCAGGAATACATATAACGCCAATTCATCAGCTGCCTACGTTACGAGATCCTTCTTATGCTGGGTGCTGCCTTTCGCATACCTTGAATTTTGGATTCTTGCTGATTTTTGGTAATTTGAGGATTCTTTCCCTACAATTCTCCCCCTTCAAAATAACATTTAAAATATTTTAGTATGAAAAATCTATGGCTATTTTCCTGCGTGCTAATGTTCCATTTTTCGGCTGAAGCACAGGAGGCAAAAACAGATTATCCCGAAGAAGTAGAATCAATTGACGCGATCGTTTCGTCAATTTTCGCTATAATCTCAGGTGAGAAAGGTGAGGAGGGAGACTGGGAATTGATGAGAAATATTTTCCATCCGGAGGCGCGCTTAATGACCGGTTATCCTGATGAACTCAAAGTATTTAGTGTGGAAGATTATATATCCACTTTCAGGGATAATTTTTATAACATGACGTTTTATGAAAAAGTTGTCCAAAATAAAATAGAGAGGTTTGGTGACCTGGCCCATGTGCTGAGTACTTACCAGGCTTTTAGAACTAAAGAAATGGACCGGCCGGTGAGAACAGGAGTGGCCAGTATCCAGTTATACCATGACGGGGAACGTTGGTGGGTGCTAAGCATGTACTGGAAAAATGGATCAGATGAAATGCCGGTTCCTTCAGTTTATCTTCCCGAATAGGTTCCTCTTTTAAAGCGTAATTTAATGAACGCCGATTGGTGATCAAAGAGAGTGGATCAATAAAGGATCCTGTTAAGGATGCGCTCCATATTTCGCTCCATCATTCCGTATCTCTTATCTGTAAGAAAAACCTTTTTCATCCTTTGCTGGATCTCTGAAAGCTCTTTATGAGAATACTCATGGCAGGCCACACAGCTTTCGATTTTTTTCAGACTTTCCTCTTCACTGTCGCCCGAGAATTCATCATAGATCCTGTCAAAACATTCCTGGTTGACAGTAGATCTTATCAGGTTGATCTCTTCTTCACTCTGCTTTGCATCTGCATTTGCACAAAGGAGTAGCACGTAAATTTCCAATTCAGGTTTTGACCAGAATATTTTGTCATTTTTCATATTTGCGATTTTAAGGTTCTGTTGAAAGGTTGAACGGATAAGATCAGGGCCGGGGGGAGGAAAAAGGGGGTATTTAAAATAGGTAATTTCTACCGTTTTTACAACTTCAGATTTTTCCTCTGTCAGATTTTTTAGTGAAAAAGTGATAATATTTCGCTTTTGTCTATTTTTGAATAACCCATAAACCGGTTCTTTATGAAACAACAATTACTTCTACTTTTCGCATTTTTGATCCTTACTTCATGCAGCAGTGTGAAAAGAGGACAGCAGGCCCTTAACCGGGGCAACTACAATGAAGCCATTGCCATTGCCGTGGAGAAACTTCAAAAGGATAAGGATAAGAAAGGCAACCAGGAACATATACTTATTTTGGAAGAGGCCTTTGAAAAACTAAATGAGGCCAGAAAACAACGTATCGCCTTCCTTGAAAAAGATGGAAATGAAGCAAATTGGAGGGAGATCTACAGGCTCTACAAAGAACTTGACGGGGTACAAAAAACCATCGCGCCCCTATTGCCGTTGACACTGCGGGCAGAAAACAGAACGGCAGAATTCCGATTCACAGATTATTCAGATGAAATTATTGCATCAAAGAACGGGTATGCAGATTTTCTCTACGAAGAATGCCTTTCCTTGATGGAGAGAAATGATAAGCTGGCATATCGAAATGCCTACAGCAGTCTTGCCGAACTTCAAAGGTTATTTCCAAATTATAAAAATACTGAACAACTGCTCGAGGAAACCCATTATTACGGAACCGATTTTGTCTTTGTGGAACTCAAGAATGAAACCCCATTCGTGATCCCGAAAAGATTGGAACAGGAGCTGCTTGATTTTAATACTTATGGTCTTGACGACTTCTGGACAGCATACCACGGCACTCGAAACCATGAACTGGATTATGATTTTGCGGTCAATCTTAATTTCAGGGAGATCATAATTTCCCCGGAACGGCTTCTTGAAAGAGAAATACCACTGGAAGCTGAGGTTTTGGAAAGTTCCTATTTTAAGAAAGACCGAAAAGGGGAGTTTGTGCTGGACAGTCTGGGTAACAAGATAAAAGTTGAAAATTATGTCACTGTAAAAGGCACTTTGTTCAAAACCATCCAGACCAAAACCCTGGCCCTGCAGGGGAAGGTGGATTACCGGGACCTTGACAAAGATCAGCTAATGACCAGTTATCCCCTGGGATCTGAATTTATTTTTGAAAATGTATTTGCCTCTTTTGAAGGTGACGAAAGGCTTTTGACCAAAGAAGATAAGCTGCTCCTCCAAAATCGTTTTATTCCTTTTCCTACAAACGAACAAATGTTGGTAGATGCTTCCGAAGAAATTAAAAGCAGACTGGGCCCAATCCTGAAAAGACACAGATTCAGGTAAAAGAAGTTGGCGGCCAGAGCTGCATGCTTTTGGATTTTTGTTTTGGTGATTGATAAATAGTTCGTTTTTGGAGGTGATTATTAGAGATATCCTTTAGAAAATGTTAATAACGACCTGTTTTTCGGTAGAATGCCTAACTTTATTCTTTAACCAATATCTATTACTATGATCAAGATCTTAGCATTTATCATGTTAATTGGCGGTGCAATTTCACTTGTACTGGGAATTTTAGGGATTTTTGGGAGCATGGCTTTAATGGTCAGTCCGTGGGCACTAGCCATCATTGGATTCATTTTCTTTATCGCAGGAATTTCGATGCTGAAATACCGAAAAGATACAGATGAGGTAGCTGCAGATCATCACAAGCAATCTTAAACTTCTTCTGCTCAAATTCCATTTCTTAATAACTTTTGGACAGATTATTCCGGGAGAACGCACTTCATTTATTGCTTTTTTTAGTTTTGCATCCGGTCGAAATTTCTAAAAGTATTTATGAGTGCATTTGTGTTAAGTAAGCGTTCGAATGAAAATTATAAATTCACATTCGCTAACAGGAGAGGGAAAACGATCTTAACCAGTATTGCCTGTAGAGAAAAATCTGATTGTGAACTGATCATTGCCACTCTGAAAAATGATCTTTCCTCCTTTACTTTCAGAAAAGCCAGGACCGGTTCGGGAAAGTATTTTTTCCGGATCGCCAGGGGCGGACTGGTTTTGGCAACCAGCCGCAAGTTCACTACAGAGCGTTTGCTTCAGAAAGGGATCGATCAATTCATGGATCATGTGCTAACAGCAGAAACCCTGGATTTTTCCAAAAATGAAAATGTTTTTGCCGATGCCGATGCCGATGCTCCTGCAGAAGAATAATGGAGTAGCATACTTTTTAGTACAATTCCTAAACCAACCTGTTGGACAGCGAGATCCTCTCTATTCACTTTTTTGCTCCCCCAGGATTTGTTTTATTTCGTCCAGTTTTTCCATGATCTTGGTGTTCAATCTCGTGTTTCTGTAATTCATGAGGATCAATTTGATGGAAACCAGCAGCACTCCTGCTTCCAAAAGCAAATCATGAGTAAATCCTTTCGTAAATAAGGCGAGCGTGAACAGTACAAAGGTCACAATGATGACTACTAAATCTGCAGTAGATAAATACTTTTTCATAAGGTCGGGAATTTTTTATCTCCTTTGAATCTCAAGATCTCCAATCCTCTATGAATTCAAAAGCCTACCTAATTTATGAAAATTACACCAATGATTTAACGGTATGTATCTATTTTTTAGTTATTTAAGAAATTTAGTGAAATTCCGTTAGGTTTTCTCTACTGCCGCTGTAAAATAAAGCCGCTGATATCATGTTTAGTGCTTCAGAAATCAAACTTGCTTCACAAATTCAAGAAAAACCTTTTTGTGTCTTTCAAGATCTACATCAGGAGATATGGAAACCCGGGCAATATAATCCTTGTCTGCCTCCTTTGTAGTTCCCTGAGTTGAAGTGGCCGGGATGGTCCAGTAACACCCTTTAAGCTGGCCGTAACTTACACAGTACTTACTTTCATTCGGGATCTCAGTGATCATCATATTGATCAGCTTTTGATTTAATGCTCGTTTATGAGCTTCCCTTTCCTCGGCTGTATCCCCTTTTGTTGGCAGGTCCAGTGAAAATACAGAAGGGGTAAATCCTTCCTTCGCCAACTCTTCAGAAACAAAATTGATCTTCGCCTGCGGCAGGGTTTCCCGGATATAGTTCACAAATTCCCGGGTATTTCTATAAGCATCTGAGATCCTCTGGTTCATAGATGGTAGTTGCTCTGCCAGGATCTCAACCTGTAGCGCTGTGGCTTCATTATCGCAAAGGATAAGGTGCTTTTCGATTTTTTCCATGAGAGCCGCAGCTTTTTGGTTGGCTACACAGTACCCTGCAGTACATCTTCCACCACTTGGAAATTTGGAGCCGCTTACGTAAGAAATGGTCCTGATGCCCGACAGGATTCCATCTTCACTTAAAAATTGCACATTGGGACAGAAGGTTTGATCTAAAATGAAAACAGGATCAATCGCAACTTCACCGGTTGCGGTTTTTCGTTCTTTGCTCAGGACAGCCCGCAATTTTTCAAGATCGGGTACTTCTACCCTCGGGTTTGTCGGGATCTCAGCGATAATGTAGGGAACAGCATCTTCTTTCGCGACTTGATCCAGCACGTTATCAATGCTTTGAACCATATCGTTGTCGCCGTCAACCGGTAGATCTACTACGTCAACCTTGTCAAGGCAGGCAGCTACCCGTCTTGCCTGGTCATTTGTACCCCCATAACAGTTAGGAGGCACCATTATTTTGATGTTTTTGCCCGCATGATCTTGCATGGCTGCGTCTATGAGCCCCATCATGATGGCGTATTGCATCGATAGTCCCGAAGACGCAAGCAGAGCCCTTGTTTCTGCAGCGGTGATCTCTTTAATGGAATTCAGTACACGAGCTTTGTTTGCCTGCAAATCAATTTTCTTCTCATTTGCAGAGGATTGTCCCGTCATCCTTTTTAAGGCAGTATAACAATTCGCCGGTGTCATAGCGATGGTCTCTCTTCTGCGTACATGCTGAATTTCTTTGATATATTCTTCCTTGCCTGCGCCTACAATTAAGATGCTGCCAAGATCCCCGTGCTCGTTAAGGTAAAAATCAACATTCGGGTTGAGATCAACCTTACCTATTTCATTTGGTTCAGAAACATAGATGGTGCTGCCATCAAATTTTTCAATTTCATCAATTTTTTTTACCTGCTTTAATTCAAAGTGATAACCGTAAACCCGCTTTACCACATCGGCATCAAAAGATTCGGGAAGTTCTCCGGTATAGACGATTTGGGTGTTCTTTTTATCGAACAGGTTCTTCCTTAGTACCGCGAGAATTGGAACCGTTCTGGAGGAAAAACTGACCACATTTTCGGGGTTCAGATCGTTCAACCTGGCAACAGCCCATTCCAGGACTGATGATAATGGATGCCCCAACCGTATATAATCGAAAGCCGTAGGCAGGTTGTGGAGAGCTTCGGTTTCAGGTCTGTTTTC
>CAZNFK010000128.1:0-5600 GCA_964572365.1 uncultured Flavobacteriaceae bacterium
CAGTTCAGTTTGATGGCTGCCAGGGATCTTTCCACGATCACCACTCCGCCGCCAAACAGGTATCCGATAGAATCGCATGTGATCCGGTTTTCGGAAGAGACCATTCGTGATGCCATTTCTTACGAGATACAAAGAGGAGGGCAGGTTTTCTTTATCCATAATAGAGTGGAAAACATAAAAGAGGTTGCAGGCATGATTCAACGGCTGGTGCCCGATGCGAAGATCGGGATTGGTCATGGGCAAATGGAAGGTAAGAAACTGGAGCAGTTGATGCTGAAGTTCATGAACGGTGAGTTCGACGTGCTGGTTTCTACCACCATTGTGGAAAGCGGACTCGATGTGTCGAATGCCAATACCATCTTTATCAATAACGCCAACAACTTCGGACTTTCCGACCTGCACCAGATGCGTGGAAGGGTAGGCCGAAGCAATAAAAAAGCATTCTGTTATTTCATTACCCCGCCTTATTCTGCGATGACCGATGAGGCTCGAAAGCGAATGACGGCCCTGGAGCAATTCAGTGAACTGGGCAGCGGATTCAACATCGCGATGAAGGATCTGGAAATTCGTGGCGCGGGAGACCTTCTAGGAGGGGAACAGAGCGGATTCATCAACGAAATTGGTTTTGATACTTACCAGAAGATCCTGAACGAAGCCATTGAGGAACTGAAGGAAAATGAGTTCAGGGACCTGTATGCAGAGGAGGAGAAAGAAGATAAGGAATACGTGAAGGACACGCAGATCGATACCGATTTTGAGCTGCTGTTCCCTGATGATTATATCAACAACATTTCAGAAAGGCTGAACCTTTACACCCAGCTCAATAACCTGAAAACTGAAGACGAGCTTCAGAAATTTGAAGCCGAACTGGTCGACAGGTTCGGGGAATTGCCTGCAGAGGCAGAAGATCTTCTTAACAGCGTCCGTATCAAATGGATCGCTTCGAAGATAGGACTTGAGAAGATCGTAATGAAACAGGGAAAACTGATTGGCTACTTCATCGCCGATCAGCAGTCGCGATTCTACCAAAGCAAAGCCTTTACCAGAGTGCTGCAATACGTGCAGACGCATCCGCAGAGCTGCACTATGAAAGAAAAGAAGACTCGTAGCGGGTTGAGGTTACTTCTTACCTTTGAAAAAGTAACTTCTGTGGACAAAGCGCTTAAAGTGCTGCAGCCTTTGGATGTCAAAGCGACGGTTGAGGTTGAGGAAAAATAGAACCTCTTAAAAAAGTGATTTTTGAGAGGTAATCAGGAGCAGACCTAACAGGTTTCAAAAACCTGTTAGGTCTTTTTTCAGGTTCTACTCTCCAGATTCTCCCGTTCATTGGTGCCTTCAGTCGAGTCGTGATATAGCTTTTCAAGCGGCACACTCGTAAGGCCATGAACAACAGTGGAGGCTGCAACGATAAGGCTGGGAACGATCCAGGCTTCTTCAAAGTGAGCTTTGTCTTTAGAAAGTACAGCGTAGTAAAGTGCGGCCACTCCTATAGGGCCAAACCAACCCATCATTAGCACGCTGTAAATTTTCTTCCGGAATTGCGGCATGACCGGCATGAGGAGCAGAAGTGCCGGAAGCCTTCTTAAGAAAAGAATGAGTATGACGATCCACACCGAAGTCCATCCCATATTATACCACTCCTGCCAGGGAAGCATTAGTCCCAGGATAAAAAAGACCGGGATGGTTGTAAGTCGTTCCATCGTCTCCTGAACTCTCTCTTCTTTAAGATCTTCATTTGTCGTAATATCTTTGGCGAATGCAAAACCACCTACAAATACCGCTATGATAGGATTCATTTTAAGCAGGTGAAATCCTCCTAAAAACAGAAGGGCTACACCAATGGAAAAGGAGAACAGTGTTTTAGTATTTAGAAATCCTGCTTTATGGGTTTTCTTCAGAAGGAATCCACAGCCATAACCAACCCCATAGGCGAGGATTGCACAGAGGATACTTTCATAAAGCAGGACTTTAGTGAACCATTTGCTCAAATCACCGCTGCCCTCTGCACCCAACAGGTAGAGCGCCAGGAATACAATGGGGTAAGCAAAACCGTCATTCACACCTGCTTCAAAAGAAAGCGTATTCCTGATCTTTTCCGGTAGATATTTCTCCGCCTTTTCTCCCGTAACCAGAGTGGAAGCAACTACAGGATCTGTTGGCGTCACAATAGCACCGATCAAAAGACATTCGAAAACTGAAAATTTGGGAAGTAACAAATAGATTATTCCGCTGCTCAAACCCCACATGAAGATCATCCCGAAGATCACCAGATTTGAGAGGGAGGTGACATTCTTCCTGAAAATGTGGTTTGGGAGCCTTAAAGCGGTGGCCATAAGCGCCATGGCAATGGTAAACTGGCAGGCGATCTCCAGCACTTTGTATTCGCTTTCTGAATTTGAAGATTTGATAATGTCGAGGACATCGGGACCCACTAATACTCCTAAAACGAGTGCCAGTAAAGGTTCAGTGACTGAAATATTCTGGATTTTCTTAAAAAAAGCTCCCGACAATACGATCAGGAAACTGATAAAGAACACGATGAGCATTAGATCCATTCCTTCAAAAGCTTTTATGCGGTCCTTTTAAAGTTAAGCAGTCGCGGCTCCTATTTTCTTAAGAATTTTTTAAATCTTCCTAAATTGCCTTTTTTCAAAGGCTGCAATCCACATTCAAATCCTTAAAGTTCCCTTAAGAAAATGGCTCTTCTTTCAGCTTTCCTTTATCTTGTAGTGCAGGCAGATCCTTGAAAAATGGAATCTGCTTCCAAATATCAGGATTTACATGCGACAACTTATACTTAAGATTCCCAAAGGAAATAAAGAGGAGGTTTTTAAATCTATTGAAGAATTTGAAGGTAAAAACACCATTTTTTTACCTCATGAAGATCAGGATGTTTTCATCATTTTTTTACCTAATAAAAAGGTGAATAATTTTCTCAAACGAATAGATGAATTTGAAGAACCAGAGATAAATCTTATTCCGAGGGGAGTGATCACGCTCTATCCGCCGGCTTCAGAATCGCCCGACCAGGTGGCCGATGTGCAGCCCAAAAGTTCATTGGAGATTTACCTGGGCGGAATTCAGAGTGTGGGTTCCATTAAAGGCTTGATCGGCTATTCTGTGGCTGCAGGAATAATCGTGTGGATAGGGCTTTACACCACCACTGTGTTCTTATTAGTGGCAGCCATGCTGGTGGCTCCTTTTGCGGGACCTGCCATGAATGCTGCACTGGCAACTTCAGCCGGGAAAATGCCGCTTCTAAAAAGTAGTCTGGCCCGTTATGGGTTGGCAATTGGTACAGGGATCCTGGTAAGTTTTCTAATGACCGTGATCTTTCCGCTGGAGACCCTCACCCCATTAATGGTAGAAATAAGTCAGGTATCAAAAGTGGCAATTTTACTGCCTCTTATATCGGGTTTTGCAGGCGCCGTGAACATCGTGCAGTCTGAAAGGGACAGCCTGGTATCTGGCGCCGCAGTCGGGATCCTGGTCGCTGCCTCTCTCGCGCCGCCGGTTGGTTTAATAGGCGCCGGCCTGTATCTACTGGACTGGGAGATCATTAGCAGCAGTGTCTTTCGGGTGGTGCTGCAGCTGTTAGGAATTCACCTGGCTGCTACGCTCGTTTTCTATTTCTACGGAAAAGTCACTCCCAATGGAGTGCGATTTCTCCAGGGAAGCAAGAAAATGTTGCTTATCACCAGTAGCATCGTTATTCTGGGCATTGGAGCGATGATGTTCTGGCAGTTCAGTCAGCCGCCATTTCTACGGAAGGCGAGCATGAATACCGAATTGACAGAACGGCTTGATAACGAACTTAACAAATTGAATTACATTGAGGTGATCAATAAAGACGTGAGCTTTATCAACACCATGATCAAAGGGAATCCCACCGTGAACTACAATGTCACCATCCTGCCGAAGGATACTTCTCTTTCAGAAAAAGAGCTGAAAAAGCGGATTATTGACCACCTTAAAAAGAACATTTTATACCAGGATGAGAATATTCATGAGGTTTACCAGATCAATGTAGCTGAAGATTAAAGCCCGTTTTCTGGAAAAAGGGTTTTTGGCAGCATGAACTTTTTTGATATAGGTGAAGAACAGATACCCTAGAAGTGCAGAAAAGCATCCTCCAGATGTTCAATTCTCGTACCGGCTTTGTTACTAATGATCGAGACAATATCAAAACGTACTTCCAAATCGAGTTTCCGGTCATTGACGAAATGATCTACCGCTCTTACCAGCAGATTGATCTGTTTTTTCTTGACAAAATCCTGCGGATCCCCAAAATCGGGCGTGCTGCGGGTCTTGACTTCCACCGCTGCCAGGATTTCCCCTTTTAAGGCAATGATATCTACCTCGGCTTTTTGGAACCGGTAATTGCGTTCCAGGATGCTGAATCCTTTTTTCCGCAGAAAGGCAACTGCCATTTCTTCGCCCTCCTTCCCAAGGTCATTATGGGAGGCCATTAATTATTTTCGGTTACTTCGGGTTGCTGAAGTATGATCGCTCTAACCCTTAGTTTCAGGTTCTCGATTTCATCATCGGTGGTCTCTATCACCTTGTCTGTATAGAAATCTCGTGGAGGAGCTACTGTAGGCTCAAGAAATACCCTGATGTTGGTATTGGCCAGGCCTCCATCGTTCCAGTCAACAGCGCCACTGTGGTCCCAGCCAAAGCCGTAGAATTTCACCGGCCGGCCATTCAGTTCGACCAGCTCGTCATAGGTCGTACCAATATGGATTCCGGTATTGGAACGCCAGCGGCTTTTACCGTCAAGAAATATCTGGTGCAACTTGGTGCGTTCTGGGTCCTTCCAAATGACCAGGATCTTATCTGTGGAATGTGGATAAAGGATCGAGTAGGAACGCTCTACCGTTCCTTCTTCAAAGAGTTCGCTTCCATTGGCTATTTGAGCTTCAGGATAAATGTTTTCAAGATCCTGCTGTGCAATAACATCGGCCAGAACCTCCATATCGAATTTTTCGGGAGAATTGGCAGTGAGTTTTTTGCTTCCGCAGGAAGTAAGAACAAATAAAGTACAGGCAAGTAATAATAATCTCATAAAGCAATTTTTCTTAAATTTACAGACTAATCCCTCCACTTCCTCGGCCTTTTACAAGAATTTAACGTGTAATCCCCTGCACTTGCTTAACTTTACAGCCTTTAAAATTCAACCTAAGATTTGATGGAATCCTCGAACAGATATACGATCACGGCAGCTTTGCCATACACCAACGGACCAATCCACATCGGCCACCTGGCAGGGGTATATGTACCTGCCGATATTTATGCGCGCTTTTTAAGAATGCAGGGGCAGGACGTGGCTTTTGTTTGCGGAAGTGATGAGCATGGAGTGCCAATCACCATAAAAGCGAAAAAAGAAGGGGTTTCCCCGCAGGATGTGGTAGATAAGTACCACAAGATCATTAAAAAATCTTTTGAGGACTTCGGAATTTCTTTCAATAACTATTCCCGTACTTCTGCAAAAGTGCATCACAAAACTGCTTCAGAATTTTTCAAAAAGCTGTACGATACCGGAAAATTCACCGAAGAGACCACTAAACAGCTTTATGATGAAAAAGCAGAACAATTCCTGG
>CAZNFK010000129.1:0-5525 GCA_964572365.1 uncultured Flavobacteriaceae bacterium
ACTTCAACGTCCTCCAATTGTGCTACCGAAGGTTTTAAAAAGATCTCCCCCAGGTGAAAATCTTTCCTTTTGTTTGAGATCACGACCTCTTCAGTGTAGGTTTCATAGCCCATGAACTGGATCTGGAAAATGTATTTACCTTCCTTAAGTTTATCAAGGCTGAAAGTACCGTCTTCAGAACTTACCGTACCGGTGACGATCACCCCCTCAGGGTTCATGACACTCACAGAGGCATACGGAATTGGCTCCTGAAATTGCTGGTCCATTACTACACCCGTAACACTGCCAAGAAGGACGGGATCTGTATTGTTGCCGAACATCGAGGCCGACACTAAAGCTAAAAATAGAAATAAACTCTTCATTTTTTGATTGATTTATGATGATTAATGTATTACATGTTACCTTGTAAAGCATACTTGTGGAAACCTGTCTTTCCGGAAAAATGTATCTTCTTTACCTAAAGACGATCAATTTCCTGAAGCGTTACACAAACGCCCCAAAAGATCTTTTCTTCTTCCGAAGTAATCCTTTTAACAAGTACCTTGTATTACATAAGACTGTTGATCTGGAGAATTGTTACACTTAAACTCAAAAAAAAAATAAAAAACCCATACAAATAAATGTATGGGTTTAGCACCAGAGCTCTTTTAACACTAACCATCATGTATGACAAGAGTCCCTAATGCGGGAAATATTTCTTAACTTAAAGACGAGGAAATAATATATTTGTTACACTTTTTTAAAAATTGTTTAAAATGCAGGAAAAGAAAACGCTCGTAATAGGAGCATCAACCAATAAAAGCAGATATTCCAACAGGGCAATTAACAGTTTAAGATCGCATAATGTACCCACCGTTGCCATAGGACTTCGTGGCGGGGAAGTTGCCGGGGTGCAGATCGAAACCGAAAAGGTTCCCTTTGAAGATATTGATACCGTGACCCTCTATCTCGGCCCCGCAAGGCAGCCTCAGTATTACGATTATATCATCTCCCTCAAACCGGAAAGGGTGATCTTTAATCCGGGTACCGAAAACCCTGATTTTTACCGCCTTTTGGAAAAAGAAGGAATAGAATCTGAAGTAGCCTGTACCCTGATCTTACTTGCGACTGATCAATACTAATCCCAGGAAAGTCAGAAGTCCGTTAAGGATAAGCACAAAGAAGCCAAATTCAAATCCAAACCAGGCGAGGCTATTGATGCTAATGATATAAGTGAGAATAGGGGAAGCTATGGCTATGGCCGGCACTAATCTGTCCTTTATATTTAATCGGGTAAATAATCCAAAACTGTACAATCCAAGTAGCGGTCCATAAGTGTAACCTGCAAAAACAAAGAGTTTGGCGATCACACTTTCGTCTTTGATGATATATTTAAAGGCAATGATCACCAGGATGAGCACTATTGACACCCCCACATGGATCTGTTTACGCAGCCTTTCCTGTTTTGCGGGACTGTATTTTTTTTCAATATCCATGATATCGATACTAAAGGAGGTAGTGAGCGAGGTAAGCGCACTGTCGGCACTACTGTAAGCCGCGGCTATTAACCCCAGAATAAAAAAGGTGGCTATCCCTAATCCCAGTCCGCTCTGGGTTGCCAGTACCGGGAAAAGGTCATCTTTGGATGCATCTATTCCATTAGTGCGGGCATATTCGGTGAGTAAGACTCCCAATGCCATAAAAAGCAGGTTTACAAATACCAGAACGATGGTAAACCAGAACATGTTCTTTTGAGCATCTCCAAGGTTGCGGCAGGTAAGGTTCTTTTGCATCATATCCTGGTCAAGACCGGTCATTACTATGGTGATAAAGGCTCCGGAAATAAATTGTTTCCAAAAATAATCGGCACTTTTAAAATCGTCAAAAAAGAAGATCCTGGAGAGTTCACTGTTGGAAATGTGCCTTACCAGATCCCCTCCCTGGATTCCGAGGTCTTCGGAAACATAATAGATACTTACTCCTACAGCAATAAGCATACAAAGGGTTTGCAGGGTGTCGGTATAAACAATGGTTTTGATCCCGGACCTGAAGGTGTATAACCAAATGAGCAGAATGGTCATGACTACCGTGGCCCAGAAAGGTATGCCCATGGAATCGAACAAAATGATCTGCAAAACATTCGCAACCAGGAATAGCCTGAAGCTTGCTCCCACCACTCTTGACAGGAGAAAAAAGGAGGCTCCCGTTTTATAGGAGTAGTATCCAAACCTTCCTTCAAGGTAGGTGTAGATAGAGGTGAGGTTCATCCTGTAATAAAGCGGCAGCAACACCAGTCCTATCACCAGGTACCCCACAACATATCCCAGTACCACCTGCATATAGCTGAACTGGCTGGCTTCTACCCATCCCGGTACCGAAATGAATGTAACACCGCTAAGGGAAGCACCTATCATCCCAAAAGCCACAATATACCATGGCGATTGTCTGTTCGCCTTGAAAAAAGTCGCGTTATCAGATTTCCTGCCCGTTATCCAGGAAATAAAAATTAGGGTAAGAAAATAGGCTGCAATTAATAGGAGGATGTATTGGGGTTGCATTAAGTTCAGAATTTCGGGGCAAAATACAAATTAAGCTGAAATGGGCAGCAAAGAGAAGAGTGGTAAATTTTCTGGCGCTTGTGTGAAAAAGCCGTAATTTTGACCTATGGAATTTTCATCAAAATTACTGGAAGAAGCTGTGAATGAAATGTCCCAGCTTCCGGGCATTGGCCGTCGCACGGCACTGCGTCTGGTGCTGCATTTGCTCAGGCAACCCGAATCCCAAACCGTGGCGCTTAGTAAAGCTTTGGTCGATCTTAGAACAGAGATCAAATTCTGCAAGAACTGTCATAACATCAGTGATACAGAGCTGTGTGAGATCTGCTCCAATAAAAGCAGGCAGAGCGAAGTGGTGTGTGTGGTTGAAGACATTCGTGACGTGATGGCGATAGAAAACACCAGCCAGTACCGCGGCCTTTATCACGTTTTAGGCGGGAAGATAAACCCTATGGAAGGGATCGGTCCCGGGCAGCTCAACATCAAAAGCCTGATCGAAAAAGCCAAAAGCGGAGCTGTCGAAGAGATCATTTTTGCCCTGAGCAGCACCCTGGAAGGAGATACCACCAATTTCTACATTTTCAAACAGTTGGAAGGCCTGGAAATAAAAACCAGTACCATTGCCCGCGGAATTTCGGTGGGGGATGAACTGGAATATGCCGATGAGGTTACCCTGGGGCGCAGTATTACCAACCGTATCCCGTTCGAAAATTCTTTGAAAAGCTAAGAACTTTGTACCTTACGGGACCTTCCGCAGGGGAAGGGATTTAAAAAAGCGGAAAAATACCTTCCGAAGAAAGCAGCGAAAATTGTAATTTTACTCGGGAAAGCAGCACTACGAAAGATAGGAGCCGCTTCCGAATTATTCTGCTGCTGAAAATTTATTATTAAAAAAGCTATTTTTTTAGTAAATTCGCAGTCATTCTAACTTAATACATCTTCGAGATAAGAATATGGCAAAATTTGAACTTAAATTACCCAAAATGGGGGAAAGCGTTGCCGAGGCGACGATAACAAATTGGTTAAAAGAAGTAGGAGAAACCATTGAGGCCGATGAGGCAGTTCTGGAAATTGCCACCGATAAGGTTGACAGTGAGGTGCCGAGTGAAGTAGACGGGGTGCTGGTGGAAAAACTATTTAATGAAGATGATGTAGTGCAGGTGGGGCAAACCATCGCTATTATAGAGACCGAAGGTGATGAGGCGGCTCCGACCCCGGTTGCTGACCAGGAGGTGCCTTCCGAAGAAATTGAGGAAGCGGTGGCCGAAGCCGAAAAACGAGTGGAAGAGGCCAAAGAGATCTCTGTAGCCGATTTTTCGGGCAGTGATCGTTTTTATTCTCCTTTAGTGAAGAATATTGCAAAAGAAGAGGGGATCTCTTTCGAGGAGCTTGAGCAGGTGAAAGGAACCGGCAAAGACGGAAGGGTGACCAAAAATGACATTTTAGACTACGTAGAAAATCGTTCGGCCCAGCCGGCACAGGCTGCACCAAAACAGGAAAAAGCTGCGCCACAAGCGGCACCGCAACCGGCTAAGACTCCGGTGAGCGTGAATGGAGAAGATGAGATCATCGAGATGTCCAGGATGGGTAAAATGATCGCTCACCATATGGTGGAGAGTGTGCAGACTTCTGCTCACGTACAATCTTTCATCGAGGTAGATGTGACCAACATCTGGAACTGGCGCAAAAAGAACAAAGATGCCTTTGAAAAAAGGGAGGGTGAAAAACTCACTTTCACACCCATTTTCATGGAGGCCGTTGCCAAAGCGATTAAAGATTTCCCAATGATCAACATCTCTGTTGACGGCGATAAGATCATTAAGAGAAAGAATATCAACCTGGGAATGGCAGCCGCTTTGCCAGACGGGAACCTGATCGTGCCCGTGATCAAAAATGCAGACCAGCTTAACCTGGTAGGTATGGCCAAGAAAGTGAATGACCTTGCAAACCGTGCCAGGATGAACAAACTAAAGCCAGATGACATCCAGGGCGGAACTTATACCGTGACTAATGTTGGGACCTTTGGAAGCATTATGGGTACGCCGATTATCAATCAGCCGCAGGTGGGGATCCTCGCCTTAGGTGCGATTCGAAAAGTGCCTGCAGTGATCGAGACTCCCGAAGGGGATTTCATCGGTATCAGGTATAAAATGTTCCTCTCGCACAGTTATGATCACCGCGTCGTGAACGGTGCCTTAGGAGGACAGTTCGTACAACGTGTAGCTCATTACCTTGAGAAATTTGACAAGAACAGGGATCTGTAGATCTTATATAATTTAAACTTTTAAAGCCATGATCTGCTGAAAAGGGGATTTATGGCTTTAATTTTTTAAAGATGCTGTTTCTTCGGAAGATTTTTCAGCCTGCAAAAAATAGTATCTTTACCAAAACCGGAATTTTAGAAAATGGAGTTGAAACTTACCAAACCTATTTGCTTTTTTGATCTTGAGGCAACGGGGACAAATGTTGCCAAAGATCGAATTGTAGAGATCTCTATTCTGAAGATCTTCCCCAATGGGAACAAAGAGAGCAAGACCTGGCTCGTAAATCCCGAAATGCCTATGCCCAAAGAAGTGATAGCTGTTCATGGGATCACCGATGAAAAGGTGGCAAATGAACCTACTTTTAAAGAGCTGTCGGGGGTGGTCTATGACATGATCAAAGGCTGCGACCTGGCCGGGTATAATTCAAACCGGTATGACATTCCTCTTTTGGCTGAAGAAATGTTGCGCGCGGGAATTGATTTTGATATGAAGAACATGATGGCCGTAGATGTGCAGACCATTTTTCACAAGATGGAACAACGCACCTTGTCTGCTGCCTATAAATTTTACTGCGGAAAAGATCTCGACGGAGCACATAGTGCGGCTGCCGATGCCGAAGCGACATACGAGGTGTTGAAATCACAGCTTGACCGATATGACGAGCACCTGGAGAATGACGTGAAATGGCTTTCCCAGTTCAGCGCGCGAAAGAACTGCGCAGATTTCG
>CAZNFK010000130.1:0-5479 GCA_964572365.1 uncultured Flavobacteriaceae bacterium
GGCAGGTTCTTTTCGGCTGCGGCATACATCCATGAATCCTTCAGGTCGATCTCGTAATATTCTTCCATGACACCCGAAAGCAAAAGCTTGTACATGTACTCATGCGGAAAATATCTTTCTCCCGCCGCTTCTGCATCTTTCCAGATCTTCACAATGTGTTTCTGAATCCTGCGGAAGGCTTCTTCTTCAGGAATACAGGTATCGGTCACCCGGTTTAGCCCGCGTTCCAGTAGGTCCCACTCGTCCTGAGGTGTTAAATCCCGGTAGTGTGGCACACGTTCATAATGGGTATGAGCCACAAGGTTCATGACATCTTCTTCCAGGTTTGCACCGGTACAGGAAATGAACTGTACCTTGTCCTGACGGATCATTTCAGCAAAGATCTTCCCAATTTCGGCGGTACTCATGGCCCCGGCCAGGGTAACCATCATCTTATTACCTTTATCCAGCTGTTCGCTATAAGCCTGGGCTGCATCCACAAGGGCCGCAGCATTGAAATGTTTGTAATATTTTTCTATGAATTCGGTGATCGCTCCTTTACTCATCTTCGTCTTCATTGTTATGGTTTAGATACTTGAACTTATAGCTCAACATCTTATAATATAATTTAGCTGCTAAAAAGTCAGATGACTTTTCACTTTCATTCGGGTTCAATTCTACGATATCAAATCCAACCACATTCTTCTTTTTGAACATCAGCTTAAGAAATTCCAGTGTTTCATACCAGAACATTCCTCCCGGCTCAGGTGTTCCCGTGGAAGGTAAAATGGAAGGATCAAAAGCATCAAGGTCTATGGTAATAAAAACATTTGGGGTCATTTGTCCTATGGCATCATCCATCCAATCCTCGTAAAGATCGTGCGCCCAGTACACCTGGTTCTCGTCCATGTGATCCAATTCAGAAACATCCATTGATCTGATCCCAACCTGTATCAGGTTTGTTTTCTTACTGGCCTCATGAACGGCACAGGCATGATTACAGGTAGTCCCTTCATACTCAGGACGCAGGTCGGCATGCGCATCTATTTGCACTACCGTAAGATCTTCAAAACTCTCATTGAAAGCTCGTATCGTCCCAATGGAAATAGAATGTTCACCCCCAAAAATGGTCACGAATTTCTCCTGCTTAATATAATTCTTAACGGTTTTATGTACTGCCTCCACCATTTTTTCGGGAGAAGAATTCTCGGTTACCGGCGGAGCGAGATAAACTCCCTTCTTGTACACTTCGGTACGGGTTTCAATATCAAAAAGCTCCATATTTTCCGAAGCTTCCAGAAAAGCATCGGGACCTTTATCGGCCCCTTTCCCCCAGGTACTGGTTCCATCATACGGCACCGGGATCAAAACTACTTTTGCGTCATCTAAACGTGCATACTTGTCCGGAATGCCGGCGTAATTCTTTTTACTCATGGTTGGCAGTAATTATTCTTTTTAAAATTGATTCGTTCATGTATTTAAAAATAACAAAAAAATTTACCTGATTATTTATAACCCAGTATTTTAAGAAAATCCTCCGGTTCCTGTTGCGGGCTGTACAGCGTGGTTTGCAATTTACCATCTTCATCCCGGTCTATAAGCAGCTGCTTTGGCTGAGGAATAAGACAGTGCTGCAAACCTCCAAAACCGCCAATGGTATCCTGGTAGGCGCCGGTATTGAAAAAGCCTATATACAAAGGCTTTTCCTTTTTATATTTTGGAAGATAGATCGCGTTGGTATGCTGCTCACTATTATAGTAATCATCGCTGTCACAGGTAAGCCCTCCAAGCAAAACCCTCTCATACTCATCATTCCACCTGTTTACCGCAAGCATCACAAATTTCTTACTAATGGCCCAGGTATCGGGCAATGTGGTGATAAAGGAAGAATTGATCATGTTCCATTTTTCACGATCGTTCTGCTGCTTCTGGTACAGGATCTCATAGATCGCACCACCACTTTCACCTACGGTAAAAGAGCCGAACTCGGTAAAAATATTAGGAACATCCACTTCGGCATCGTCACAGGCGATCTTGATCTGGTTTACGATCTCCTCGACCATGTACTGGTAATCGTATTCAAAATGAAGCGAATTTTTTACCGGGAACCCACCTCCAATGTTCAGACTGTCCAGTGTGGGACAAATTCTCTTCAGGCTGATGTAAACCTTCAGACATTTTAAGAGCTCGTTCCAGTAGTATGCGGTATCGCGAATTCCGGTATTGATGAAAAAGTGCAGCATTTTCAGCTCCACCTGGTCATTATCTTTGATCTGTTTGTTGTAGAAGGGGACGATGTTCTTATATCCAATTCCCAATCTGGACGTGTAAAATTCAAACTTGGGTTCCTCTTCTGAAGCGATCCTGATCCCTATCTTGAACTTATCATCTATCGCCTCTGTAAGAAGATCTATCTCTTCATAATTATCTATGATGGGAATGCAGTTGTTATGCCCGGTATTGATAAGGTCGGCGATATTCGAAATATAACGGTCTCTTTTAAACCCGTTGCAGATCACGTAGGTATCGTCTGTTATCTTTCCTTTTTGCTTAAGGGCCTGTACAATATCAATATCAACTGCCGAAGAAGTTTCTATGTGAATATCATTTTTAAGCGCCTCGTTTAGCACATGTTCAAAATGAGAACTTTTGGTACAGTAGCAGTAGTTATAACTGCCCTGGTAATTGCTTTTTTCGAGCGCATCTGCGAACCACTTCTTCGCCTTATTGATGTTCTCGGAGATCTTAGGGAGATAGGTGAACTTTAACGGAGCTCCATATTCCTTTACCAAATCCATAAGATCTATTCCATGGAACTGCAATTCTCCTTCTTCAACTTTGAATTCCTCCTGGGGGAAATAATACGTCTGGTCTATTAAATTGATGTACTTGGTATTCAATTTGTTTTGAATAAGATTTTAAAAATTAAAAAGTAGAAATTATCAGCCAATGCTAAAAAAATAAGGTGATAAAAGTTTGTTAAGGCTGCGGAAGGAACCGAAGCCGGAAAGCGGTAAATATGACAACCGGGTTAAATTCCCCGGCAATAGGTTGTTCATTATCTTAGCTTAGCTGAAGCAAATGTATTAAAAAGCCGGAAAGTTGCAGTTTTTTTTTCACCAAAGCTGCAATCTTCCGGCATTAATATTTTCTCAGTTCAATCAGGTCTGAACATTCTGAAGGTGAGTCTCTTCAAAAAGAGCCGACCGTGGTTATCCTTTAAAGATTACCAAGGTTTATAAGTTCCTGTTTTGAAAGAACCCGCCAATGTCCACGGGGAAGGTCTTTTTTCGTCAATCCGCCGAATACGACTCTGTCAAGCTTTACGATCTCGTAATTAAGGCTCTTAAAGATCCGTTGTACAATATGATTTTTGGTACTTCGTATTTCAAGGCCTACCTCCTTTTTCGGTTTGTTCTCGATATAGCTTATCTCTGTCACCTTTACCGTCCCATCTTCAAGATTTACGCCTTCCTTGATCTTTTGCAGATCGTCATAAGCAAGCTCTTTGTCAAGCTCCAGGTGGTAGATCTGTCGGATACCATTTTTTGGATTCGCCAGTTTTTTCGCCATGGCCCCGTCATTGGTGAACAGCAATAGGCCGGTAGCCTGGGTATCCAGCTTTCCAACAGGATCAAGCTTGGATCTTGAAGCGTTCGCGATAAGATCCATCACAGTACGGTTCTTTTTTTCCAAACTTCCGGTAACGTAAAACCCTTTAGGTTTGTTCAAAAGAACATATTCTGGCTTCTCGGGTTTGATCTTGCGGCCGTCAAACTTTACCTCATCGGTAAGTTTAACCTTATAGCCCATTTCGGTAACCACTTTCCCGTTCACGGTCACATTACCGGCAGCTATGTAAATATCGGCATCCCTACGGGAACATATCCCCGAGTTCGCGATGTATTTATTCAGGCGCATGCCGTCTTGCTTTGCAGCTTGTTGTTTTTTCACAGGGGCGTTGCCTCGTGACATGCCTTTTGGATCCTTTTCATTTCGGTTCACCGGAGCATTTCCGCGGGAATGAGATTTAGTGTGGGTTTTGCCTCCCTGGCGGCCGCTTTTCGCCTTTCCGCCGGACCTATCTTCTCTGCTTCCGGATGGCCTGTCATTTCTACTCATAAATAAAATTTTGTACAAAGATACGGCTTTGTAATACAATTGTTCAAAAAAGCGTGGATACTGCGCCTACTTCCGAAGAGATTCAGAAAACGCGGCTCAATAAAGCCTCGATATCGATAAGGAGAATGCTAAATACCCCCGCAACGATTACTAATTTCAGCAGGTTGTGCAACAACAGGTATTGCCATTTCGCTTTGCTGAAATAAAGGATAAACAGGAAGATAAATAATAAAAAGAATACCCCGTAAAAGAAAATATCCATTCTTCCTATTTCGAAAAACCTGATGAGCAGGTAAACCGGCACAGACGATAGGACGGCAAGCCCTGTAAGTAGACTTTTGCTCAGTCTTTCCCCATAAACTATGGGTATGGTGCGGTAACCCTGCACCAGGTCGCCCTTCATGTTTTCGAGATCCTTTACCAGTTCGCGCATTACAATTATGAGGTAGAGGAAAGTGGCGTGCACAAAGATCACTGTTTCAAAATTCTTGTAATACACAAAAACTGCGAAAAAGGGAGTGATGGTGAGTACCGAAGCGACCAGGTTATTGACAAAAAGTATTTTTTTGAGCCGGTGTGAATAGAACCAGATCACAAAGATGTAGATCGAAAAAAACACCACGGCCCTGAAGGAAACATAGCTGGCGAAAAAGATACCGGCAAGATTCAGAATAAAATAGACCGAAAGCTTCGTGCGCTGACTTACAAACCGATCAAGCATTGTCTTCTGCGGACGGTTGATCAGGTCTTTTTCACTGTCGTAAAAATTATTAATAATATAACCCGCCGCCACTACAGAAGCGGTTGACAGCACCAGAAAAAAAAGATTGGGATCGAACAGCACCTGCCCCAACGGGTGTTCGGGGGCAAGTATGAACATGGAGGTAAGATACTGGGCAATAACGAGCACAAGGATGTTATAGCCTCTTACAACCGATATAAAACTTAAGATCTTGAGTAAAAGTCGCTTTTTTGAAAGGGTGGCCATCGCGAGTTTAGAAGTTGTAGACCACTTCCAGACGATAATCCTTCAACGCTTTTCTTGCTTTTTCAATGTCTTCTGTGAATCCTAAAATGTAGCCACCACCGCCCGAGCCGCAAAGCTTGAGGTAATATTCGTTGGTTTCTATCCCCTTTTGCCAAAGTTTGTGGAACTGGGCAGGGATCATAGGCTTAAAATTATCAAGCACCACGTGAGACAGTTTTTTGATGTTTCCAAAAAGAGATTTCACATCTCCTTTTAAAAAGTCGTCCACGCACGCATCTGTATGTTTTACGAACTGGTCTTTCAGCATTTTCCTGAAAGGCTCCTGTTTCATATTTTCCATGAAAATATTCACCATGGGGGCCGTCTCGCCAACAGATCCGCTGTCGAGTA
>CAZNFK010000131.1:0-5317 GCA_964572365.1 uncultured Flavobacteriaceae bacterium
AGGAAGAGATCGTTGAAGTGGAAGAAGTTGAGGTAGTTGAAGAAGAAGAAGAAATAGGGGATGTTCCGTTTGCAGTAATTGAAGATGTGCCGATCTTTCCGGGTTGTGAGAGTAAAAAGAACAACCAGGAGCGTAAGGATTGTATGAGTGAAAAGATCAATGATTTCGTGAACCGAAGATTTGACACCGGATTGGGAAGTGATCTTGGTTTATCTGGGATCAACAGGATCTATGTGCAGTTTAGGATCGAGAAAAATGGAGATGTGACGGTTCTTGGGGCCCGTGCACCACACCCTCGTCTAAAACAGGAGGCAGAACGTGTTGTGAACATGTTGCCTAAAATGCAGCCGGGTAAACAACGTGGTAAAGCCGTAGGTGTACTTTACTCTCTGCCAATTACATTTAGAGTACAAGACTAATAATTTCTTAGTTTCAAATACAGAATCCCGTACAATCGTGCGGGATTTTTTTTGTTTTGTGATGGATTGAATTTCATAATGATGTCTTCAAATTGTTCAGGGTTTTTTCATGCGGAACCCTCCACTTCTCTAAAATAATGTATCTTTCAGGCAGCTAATTCAAACAGGATCCTTCAAAATATGAGGAAGTTTTACCCGCTGCTGTTTTTCTTTATTCCCTTTGTTTCTTCCCCCCAAACTTATGTAGGTGATCATGAGCGTTACCCTGCTTTCGATGAATGTATGGAAGTGAACTTTGACCGGGAAGAGGAATGCTTTACCAATACCCTCAAGTCAAAGGTGCTGCAGGAATTTCAATTGCCTGCCGCGGTGATCAACGATGATTTCAAGGGAGAGCTTGTGATCCTTTTTATGGTTACCCGTGAAGGGGAATTCAGGATCATATATGTAGACGCGCCTTTTGAGGAATTGAAGACGGAGGTGAAACGTGTTTTTGATGCACTGCCCCTTGTTGAACCGGCGAAATATAACAGCCGTGCCATTAATATGCAGTTCCGGATGCCGTTGAAAATTCCGTTGGACCGAAATGCCTGGGAATCGGCTTCGATCGAGAAATTTGAAGACCTTCATTCCGAAGCAGCGGCGGTAGATTCGGTTACTCGGGAGTATGATAAGATCAGGACACTTCCTATAACAAATAAAAGGGCTGCCAGTGATATCAATATCCCATTGTCTCATGAATTGTACAGCAGATTTGATGATGAGGTAAACCGGGTGGGAACGAACTTTCACACTGCTTCAAAGCCTTTTTTGTATGCTGAAGTACAGCCTTATTACGATTTTGAAGAGGAGACTGAAAAGCTTCTTAAACCCGCCGATTCCTGGTTGGGACGAAAATTATGGAATGAGCACCTGTTCAGATTCCAGGGACCTGATTATTGGTTCACTGTTGATTTTGGCCTTGATCTGCAAGTGGGAAAGGACCTGGACAGCGAGCTGGATGTAACCTATAACAACACCCGGGCGGCCATCTTCCAGGGAGGTTTGGGAAAGAACTTTAATTTCTACTCGGTTGTATATGAAAGTCAGGGGAGGTTTGCCGATTATATAAATCGATATGCAGAATCGATCAGGCCCGGTACTGAGGGCGCTGCGATCATTCCGGCGAGGGGAGTGGCAAAAGGTTTTATGGGCCAGGCCTATGATTATCCTGTGGCTGAAGGTTACCTTTCTTTCAGTCCGGCGAAGTTCTTTAATTTACAATTCGGGCATGGCAAAAACTTCATAGGTGACGGATATCGTTCGCTTTTACTCAGCGATAATGCTTCTCCCTATCCCTTTTTTAAGTTGAACACCACCTTTTGGAAAATCAAATATACGAACACGTGGATGTCTCTTCGCGATGTTAGACCCGAGGTGACAGGAGAAGACTCCTTCCGCACCAAATTTATGGCCAACCACTATTTAAGTTATAATGTCACAAAGAGACTTAATATTGGCTTTTTTGAATCGGTAATGTGGGAGAATGACAATAACCGTGGATTTGATCTCAATTATCTCAATCCTATAATCTTTTACCGGGCCATTGAATATTCCACCGGTCACCAGGCGGGTAACGCCATCATGGGGCTTACCGGAAAGTTCAAATGGAACGATCATTTTCTTACTTACGGGCAATGGCTTATAGATGAGTTTTCCTCGATCGATGTATTTGGAGGTGAGGGCA
Source organism: uncultured Flavobacteriaceae bacterium (assembly GCA_964572365.1). Lineage (GTDB taxonomy): Bacteria > Bacteroidota > Bacteroidia > Flavobacteriales > Flavobacteriaceae > Salinimicrobium. The sequence continues at coordinate 2,146 of CAZNFK010000131.1, forward strand.
GCTGGAAAAATAAGCACGGTTTTCAGCTGGGAACCAAATATTTCAATGCTTTCAGTATTCCTGAGCTCTATCTGCAATTGGAATATAACCAGGTTCGGCCTTATACTTACTCGCACAATACCATCACGCTCAATTATGGCCACAATAACCAGTCTATGGCGCATTTTTGGGGAGCCAATTTCCGGGAGCTTTTAGGCATCGCCCGTTACCGTAAAGGTCGCTACTACGGAATGTTTAAAACCATCTATGGCAAGCGTGGATTTGATTACAATATTGCCGAAGACATGGCTAATTATGGCGGAGATATCTATCGCACCGAAGTAGACAGGGCGGGTGAAACAGCCTCGATCGGACAGGGTAATACCGTGAATTCCTTTTTCGCTGAAACCGAAGTGGGGTACATTGTGAATCCTGCCACCAACCTGAAGTTCTTCGGAAGTTTCATTTATCGCAATTTTGATGCTGAAGCCAATACTCCTACGGCTTTTGACAACTCCACCTATTGGATCAACATTGGACTAAGAACCGATATTTTGAACTGGTACTTTGATTATTGATGCTCTAAAAAGCTGATTATCAAATCTGATTTTTTTGAAATGTAAAAAAATTAACGTTTCCAACTCCTTGCCAAAAAGCAATTAAGAAGTATCTTTGCGCCAGTTAAAAAAGACCTTTTTGGAGAATACCCGCGTACATACTTCCCCGGTTTCCGTAATATCCGATCTAAAAGAGATCACCAAGATGAGGCTTGCTGTAAGCGTTGTCTTTTCCTCTGTTGCCGGATATTTTCTCGGCGCAGAATCTATTGATCTCATGACCGTTATCATGCTCTCGATTGGAGGGTATTGTTTGGTGGGCGCTTCAAATGCCTACAACCAGATAATCGAAAAAGATCTTGACCTGTTAATGGACAGAACCCGAAACCGGCCTGTGCCTTCTGGTAGAATGTCTGTTAATACGGCATTTGTGATCGCCAGTTCGCTAACCATTCTGGGCTTGATCATTTTGTATCTCATCAATCCCAGGACAGCGATGTTCGGGGCGATTAGTATATTCCTGTATGTAAGTGTGTATACTCCCTTGAAAACCAAAACCCCGCTTTCGGTTTTTGCGGGTGCATTTCCCGGTGCCATTCCTTTCATGCTTGGGTGGGTAGCCGCTACGGGTAATTTCGGGATCGAACCCGGAACCCTTTTCATGATCCAGTTCTTCTGGCAGTTTCCTCATTTTTGGGCACTTGGCTGGTGGTTGTATAAGGACTACGAAAAAGGCGGATTCTTCATGCTGCCTACCGGAAAAAGAGATAAAGGAACTGCTGTTCAGATCGTGTTATACACCATTTGGACCATCGTGGTGTCATTGATCCCGGTGTTTGGGGTCACGGGCTCCCTGTATATCACTCCTTTTTCCGCAGTGTTAGTGCTGCTACTGGGACTGGGAATGTTGTACTATGCGGTGAAATTGTACCGCGATCGTGATGAAAGATCGGCCAAGAAGTTAATGCTCGCAAGTGTGTCATATATCACCTTGCTTCAAATAATATATGTTTTAGATAAATTGATTCGTACATGGATTTAACACAAGGAACCCACCACCAAAAGGCCGGACGCGCCAAAAAAATGATGCTGTGGTTTGGGATCATCAGTATGGCTATGATGTTTGCCGGCCTTACCAGTGCCTACGTGGTGAGCAAGAACCGGCCGGACTGGCTATCAGATCTCCAGCTTCCAAATGCCTTTTACTGGAGTACCATTGTGATCTTATTGAGCAGTATTACGATTTTCTTAGCGGAAAAAGCCGTGAAGAAGGAAAATCGTGCGGCTGCAACAGGATTTCTTTGGGCGACTCTTGGCCTTGCCGCGGTTTTTATCTTTTTGCAGTTTCAGAGTTTCAGTGCCTTGATCGCTGAAGGTTATTACTTCACCGGAAGTGAAAGTACCGTAACCACTTCTTTTATTTATGTAGTGGTGTTGGCTCATCTTGCCCACCTTGCGGGAGGTATTGTGGTCCTTTTGGTCCTAATTTATAACCATTTTAAACAGAAGTACGGGGCGGGGCAAACCCTTGGATTAGAACTTGGTGCGACCTATTGGCACTTCGTTGACGCCCTGTGGATCTACCTGTTTTTCTTTTTATATTTCTTTAGATAATAAAAAACTGTATTTTTGCGGAATACTTAAATTTCAAATTCTTTCTATGGAAGCTACTGTTACTAGAACAGGTACTGAAGGAAAAACCTGGGGCGGCGGAAACGAGCCATTAAGGGTTAGCTATGGTAAAATGATGATGTGGTTCTTCATTTTATCTGATGCGCTTACCTTTTCGGGCTTTTTGGCCTCTTATGGTTTTGCGAGATATAAATTTTCGGACAGCTGGCCAATCGCAGATGAAGTGTTTAATCACTTTCCATTCCTGCATGGCGTAGATGCTCCTATGTACTACGTGGCTTTAATGACCTTTATTCTTATCTTTTCTTCTGTGACCATGGTTTTGGCGGTAGACGCCGGTCACCAGATGAAAAAGGCGAAGGTTACCTTCTACATGCTGCTTACCATTATTGGAGGTTTGATCTTCCTTGGTTCACAGGCATGGGAATGGAAGAATTTCATCACAGGAACTTATGGAGCCATCCAGACTAAAGGTGGAAACATCCTTCAGGTGGTTGACGGGGAAGGGCACAGAGTTGCCATCGCCGATTTTGTCGCCATGACCCCAAAAGAAAGAATTCAGCATGAAAGGTCCAACGGACTTTGGTTCGTAGATGAACCTACCATCCCTGCATACGATGTTAAAGATTTGGTGGCAAGTTTTGAAGCTAACCCTAATCTGTTGATCAGGACTCAGGAGTTGACCGAAAGAGGTGAAAAAGTAGTTCTTACACGCCAGGAGTCATTGGCTAAACTTGAGGCTGAAGCGGTAGGAGTGATCGAGGGAGCGAATCTTCAGAATAACGAATATGGAAATCCACTTTTTGCAGATTTCTTTTTCTTTATTACCGGATTCCACGGATTCCACGTTTTCACCGGGGTGATGATCAACATCATTATTTTTTTCAACGTTCTTTTGGGAACTTACGAAAGAAGGGGAAGTTATGAAATGGTCGAAAAAGTAGGACTGTACTGGCACTTTGTGGATCTGGTATGGGTATTTGTATTTACTTTCTTCTATCTGG
>CAZNFK010000132.1:0-2685 GCA_964572365.1 uncultured Flavobacteriaceae bacterium
CATGAACATCCTTATCAAGCTTACCTGTTTGATAGGATTGGTGATCGCCCCTATCCTTGGAGAAGACATGGCGGTAGCTAATACTCCGGAAGTGGAGGAAGTGACCACACTTCAGGCTGAAGAAAATAACAAAGCTGTGGCCCATTTTTCAGAAGTCAACAGCGAAGCGCTTAACACTGCTGAAAAGATCGTCGAAGCGGCAGAAGCTTCAGAAGCAACAAAAATAGTTTCTGAAGAAACTCCTTCCGAAGAGACTTCAAAAAAGGAATAACAGCAGCTTTTTCCTAAAATATTTTTAAAATCCCGGCCATGGCGTCGGGATTTTTGTTTTTCCCCGTATCTTAAATTTAAACCTTCAGAAGCGACAGCTAAAAATGAAACAGCTCTTTCAAAGACTGAAAAATCACCTTACCGCCAAACCTGAGATCAAACTTGCGACTTATTACAGTTATGGTACCCACAGCCACTTGTATCTCCTGGGGCGGGCTCTTGATGATGACAAGCTCGAAATGTATGAAGACCAGTCGGTTTTCAAGACCCTCAAGAACACCTATAAGCAATTTGACAGCTATGAAATTCCTGGGGCTGAGGTTGCTTTGAAACTGCCAAATGATGCGGTGCTTACCACTAAAACCAACAGGGAGGGCTATTTCCTGTTTGATAAGACCACCTCTGTGAACCTGAAGCAATATGCCAATGAAGAAGGCTGGGTGCCCCTGCGAGTGGCTTTTGTAAATGAGATCAGGAACAGTATTATCACACAGAACAATGACTTCAAAGCCGAGCTGCTCATTCCGCCGCTTACCGCGAGGTACGGAGTGATAAGCGATATTGATGATACCATCCTGCATACCGGGGTCACTTCATTTCTAAAATGGAGGGTACTCCATAATTCCCTTTTTAAAAATGCGCATAACCGGCTTTCTTTGGAAGGTTCCCCGAAATTTTACCGGGACCTGCACGGTGGAAAAAAAGGGAACGAGCAAAATCCCATTTTTTACCTGAGCAACAGCCCCTGGAACTTGTATCAATACCTGAAGCTATTCCTTGAGATCAATGATTTTCCGAAGGGGCCCATCCTGTTAAGAGATTTCCGGACTCCTTTTGATCGCAGCTTAAAACCGGAAAAACCGCACAAACAAAAGGAGATCATTAATATCCTGAAGACCTATCCGCACCTGAACTTTATCCTGATAGGTGATAGCGGGGAACACGATCCCGCGATCTACACCGACATAGCAGCCCAATTTCCCGACCGCATCCTGGCCATCTATCTGCGAAGTGTCAAACACCGCAAAAGAATGGAACGGGTGCGAAGTATTGTCGATAATTTTGAAACAGTTCCCGTCCTCATGGTAAAAACCTCCAAAGAAGCAGAGGAGCACGCGAGGGAAAACGGGTTTTTGTAAGGTTCAAGGTTCAATGTTTAAAGTTCAAGGTTTTCTTATCAATTTCAGACTAAGCTCCGACTCAAAGGAGGGTGGTCGAAGTCCTTTTAGAAGGAAATACCAAATTCCAAGCACCAAATTCCAAAATTTCGGACACGCAACGCGCAACCCGCAACAGGAAAAAGATCGATCGTCGTCTTTTCAGGCTCTGTCGGAATGACAATTAACTCAAACTTTTGATCGAAATGTCAGACTGAGCTCCGACTGAAAGGAGGATGGTCGAAGGCCTGCCAGAGGGAAATTCCAGAAACCCGCAACCGGCAACCCGTAACGCGCAACAGGAAAGAGATCCCTCGTCGCCTTTTCAGGTTCACCTGCCGTTAAGCAGGCTCTGTCGGGGAGACAATTAACAAATCCGCAACCCGCAACACTACCGTCTACCGTCTACAGACTAAAGACTACAAACTATCAACTATCAACTAATCAATATACCCTTTCTTACTCTCTACCGGTGCTTTCCGTGGCATGGTTCTAAAAATGTGGTCCCACAAAGGTGAAGACACCCCAAACGCCCTGTCCGGTTCGCGGTAGTGGTGGATGCTGTGGTGGTACCACAATGTTTTCAGGAAATTGTTAGGTACTTTAAAGGCGTGCACCGAATAATGAATGGCGAGGTATCCGGAATATCCTACTAAGAATCCGGCGAGAAAGCCAAAAACCAGGTCTCCCAGTACAGCCCGATAAAGCACAAAAAGTATTGTGGCGATAAGGAGGCTTAGGACAGGCGGCATGGCCAGACGGGATTTGTCTTTGGGATAATCATGGTGCACCCCGTGCATGGTGTAGGATATCTTTTTCCTTTTTTCGGTAGTGGCGGGAATGTGGTACAGGTAGCGATGCATCAGGTATTCCACCAGGGTAAAGAAGAACAAGCCGGCCAGGAACAGCAAGAGCATAAAAGGAACTTCAAATCCTTTTTCAAATATTCCGTAGTAAATAAGAACAGCAGCTATCCCGCCAAAGATGATCAGCGGCAGGGAGATATGCGTGTGCGTCAGTTTTTCGAGCAAAGGATTTTCAAAGAGTTTAGGAGAACCTTTGTGCCTGGGTCTTCTTAGTTTCTGAGATTCCATAAATTAGGATTAATGGATTGATCTCTACTAATTTAGAATACTCAGCTGCAAAAGTCAATTAATCAAGAAACAATTAACAATGATCAATTATCAGGCATAAAAGGAAATGAAATTCCGAACACCAAATTCCAAAAAGCGAATTCGTAACCCGCAACTCGCAACCA
>CAZNFK010000132.1:2785-5308 GCA_964572365.1 uncultured Flavobacteriaceae bacterium
AAAGAGATCCCTCGTCGCCTCTTCAGGCTCTGTCGGGATGACAACCGAATTCTTAGCTCTCACAGGAATGTCAGATTAAGTTTCAACTGAAAGGAAGATGGTCGAAGTCCTTTGGAGGGTACTTCTAACTTCTAAGATCTAACATCTAAAGTCTACTTAAACAGCCCATGTAACTCACCATCCACACGGGTGATAATTCCCCCCAGGTCTTCAGGATTGTCGACGAAGTTGATATTATCCACGTCGATGATGAGCAGGTTTCCTTTATTGTAATTGTGTACCCAGGCCTCATATCTTTCATTCAGGCGGCTGAGGTAATCAATGGAAATGGAATTTTCGTAATCCCGCCCGCGTTTGTGAATCTGGGATACCAGGTTCGGAATGCTGCTTCGCAGGTAAATAAGGAGATCCGGACCTTTTACCACACTTTCCATCAGGTCGAACAGGGATTTGTAATTCTCATAATCCCGGTTGGTCATCAGGCCCATCGCGTGCAGGTTAGGAGCAAAGATGTGTGCGTCTTCATAAATGGTACGGTCCTGAATGATGGACCTTCCGCTTTCACGCAGTTCAAGGATCTGCCTAAAGCGGCTGTTCAAAAAGTAGATCTGCAGGTTGAAAGACCAGCGCTCCATTTTGTTGTAAAAATCTTCCAGATACGGGTTTTCCAGAACGTCTTCATACTGCGCCTCCCAATCAAAATGTTTGGCTAATAATTTGGTAAGGGTGGTCTTTCCCGCACCTATGTTCCCCGCAATGGCTACGTGCATATCTCTGTTGATTTTTTGGCTGACTTACTTCGGAAATGGTGAAACTTCACCGAGGTAAATATACAGGAATTCAGGAATCAAATGAAAACAGATTTTATTTTATTTCAGCTGAAAAAAGCAGATGAAACTAAACTGAAGTAGATTAACACCTTCTTTTTTAGTACATTATAATTCTATAAGTACGAATATTCTTATTCGGAAAAAAACCTGAAATACTCGGGAATTTCACATTCCCCACACTCCGAAAACATCCACATGCAATCCACAAAATCGGTGAACATGTGAAAGGCGAGTCCGATGAAAATGAGCTTCCAAATCGATTTTTTCAGAAACACCGCTCCCAGGAAGTAGAAGGGGATCACATAAAAGGAATGCAAATAATGGAACCCGATGCTGCAGCGGCCGGGGTGAAAAATGGGTGTCACCAACAAATGGTCCAGGTCCACAGTCATGGTCGCCAACAGGATGAGCCAGTTTCTTTTCCAATTTTTCCGGTCATATAAGTAAGCGATACCGCCTATGGCCAGGAAATGGAATGAGTAATGAACGAGGGTTTGAAACAATAGTTCAGGGTTTATTGAATTCAGGATTTAAAATTCAAAAATGGGTCCAAAGATATATTATTTGCACCATTAGGTGTAATAGCTGCATAATGTTCAAAGGTTTCCCCTCCGGCGGAGGGGTGCCCGGAGGGCGGGGTGGGCTAAAGCCCTTCTGTTTTTGGTTATTTTATAATCCTCCCGCTAAAGCCTGAGGGGATTCATTGCTTAGAATAATTCCTGCCCATTAAATACTCCTACCTTCAGGTAGGGGATTAAAATAAACATTCTCCGGGGTTTTAGCCCAAAGAAAAAGCCGGAAACCCCATAGGGATCCCGGCTTTTTTAGTCTTGGTTCTTGATTCTCTATTCTACCGTCTAAAGACTATAGACTAAAGACTAATTCTTGCTCGCATGACACGTACATCCCGGCGCGGTAAAACTCTGGGTTGATTCATGCCATGGGAAGGCTTCATTGAATTTCGCGCTTTCCCAGTAGAATTCACCTCGGTCTTCAGGATGGTTTCCAACCTCGTTCATGGTCTCGGCGTCGTATAAACGGCCGTTGATCATGGTGTACTGAATGCTTTCGGAATTGCGGATATCCTCCAGCGGATTCTCCTCCAGTACCAGCAGGTCGGCAAGTTTTCCTTCTTCCAGGGAACCTATTTCGGTTTCCATGCCCAGATAGTTCGCACCATTGATGGTCGCGGCCTGCAGGGCTTCCATATTGCTCATACCACCCATTTGCAGCAGCCATAGCTCCCAGTGAGCGCCAAGGCCTTGCAACTGTCCATGGGCGCCAAGGTTCACTTTTACACCTTCATCGGTTAAAGCTTTTGCGGTTTCTGAAACCAGCACGGGACCGTTGTCATATTCCTCTTCCGGAAGCATGGTGCGGTGTCTCGACCTGGAATCCACCAAGGCACGCGGCGTGAAATTCAGCAGGCGCTCGTTCTCCCACACTTTGTCTTTTTCATAGAAATAATATTCCCCATTGATCCCGCCGTAGTTCACGATAAGGGTAGGGGTGTAGCCGGTTTCGCTGTTGCTCCACAGGGTCTTGATATCCTTGTAAACAGGTGCCACCGGGATGTTGTGCTCAATTCCCGTGTGCCCGTCCACGATCATGCTCATGTTGTGGAAGAAGGTACTTCCTCCTTCGGGCACCACGTTCATGTCGAGTTCCTTCGCTGCCTGCATCACCTGCTGGC
>CAZNFK010000133.1:0-5139 GCA_964572365.1 uncultured Flavobacteriaceae bacterium
TGAAAAAGGCTTTTTTTGAGTTCACTCCGGGAAAACAGCGGGAATATTGTGAATATATTTCGGAAGCAAAAAGAGAAGCGACAAAGTTGAGCCGACTTGAGAAGATCACGCCCATGATCAAAGCAGGTCAGGGTCTTCATGATAAGTACAAGAACTGCTAAAAAAAGAACAACCCTTTCAGGGTTTTGAACCCTGAAAGGGTTCGTAACCAAGTTAAGGAGCGGCATCCAGCCAGAATAGAACAAAAAAAAGGCCGGTGATCACCGGCCTTTTTTATAACTAAACTGTAATTTATTTTTTCTCCTTTACAGGCTCGTTCAGCTTTTTGCTCATTTCCATAGATATGGAAGAACGGTCAAAAGTGATCTTTCCTGCTCCGGTTTCTATAATCACAGCATTTTGTTTTTCACTGAAATCAATTATTTTCCCGTGCATTCCACTTTTGGTAACTATTCGATCTCCTTTCTTCAATTCAGAAGAGAACTGTTTTTCTTGTTTTGCACGTTTCATTTGCGGGCGTATCATAAAAAAATACACCACTACAAACATTAAAATAATTGGGGCAAACTGGGTTAATTGATCCATAGATAAGTTATTGCTCTCGAATCCCGATTAAGACTGTGAATCTTTAGGATTTACAAAAGCTTTGATTTTTAATTGTTCTTTACCGGCTTCGGTATTTGCAGTAATGTTCACGGTTTTGGTAACCTGGTTCTGGCCGCTACCGTTGAACTTAACTACCATCTCCCCTTTTTCTCCCGGGGCGATTGGTTCTTTTGTCCAGGTAGGAACAGTACAACCGCAAGAACTTGTCGCGTTGGTAATAACTAAAGGAGCTTTACCGGTGTTAGTGAAGGTAAAAGTATGCTCTACATTAGTACCCTGCTCAATAGTTCCAAAATCGTGCTCTGTCTCGTCGAAAGTCATCGCAGGATATACAACTTCCTGCGCATCACGTGCTGCAGCTTCCTCTACATTCTCTGCTTTTACTTTGTTGGAGGCATCATCCTTGCACGAAGTAAAGACCATCGCCGCAACGACTGCTAAAAATAAGATTCCTTTTTTCATGATTTACATTTAATGGTTAAAAGTGATAAAATTATAAAAATATTCAGGACTACATAAGACCCCTGCCTATTTTGTTGAGTTTGCCCTCCTCTTTATACTCTTTTGAGAGTTTATCAAGGATCCCGTTGATAAAAATACTACTTTTTGGAGTACTGTATTCCTTGGCAATTTCTAAATATTCGTTAATAGTCACCTTGACCGGAATAGAGGGGAACTTTAAAAATTCACAGATCGCCATCTTAATTAGAATGGTATCCAGATCGGCAATACGCTCTTTATCCCAGTTAGGGGTCTTACCTTCCATCTCGGCAGCAAGACTTTCATCGTTCAACAAGGTTTTTCTAAAAAGCTGAACCGCGTATTCCTTATCTTCTGAATTCTTGAAAAGACGGGTAAGGGCGTGTTCTTTTCCTGATTTCAATTTCTGAAGCATCTTCACTATGGCTGTATTCACAAGCGGCAGGTCGTCTACCCAGGTGATCTTCTTGTCTTCGAGATAATCATACAGCTTTTCATTGGGAGCGATCACTTCTTTGAAGATCTTGATCACAAAATCTTTATCTTCCTGAAATGTTCCGGTTCTTGAAGCCATGTATTCCTTGTAGATCTCACTGTTCCTGATCTCATTCCACAGGATACCCACATACTCATCATCGCTTTTCCAGTTTTTCAACTTTCGGGCTTCGAGGCCGTTCTGCAAACCTGTATTTTGATCTAATAGAGCGATCACTTCATTGTCTACAAATCGTTTATTGGGATCTTTGTCTTCTTCAGAAGGAAGGTGCTTGTGCTGAGACTTCTCCATATAATCGGCCGCATGATCCCGTATCTCCACGAACAGGCTCAGGAGCAAAAGATACAGATCGTACATCTCATCCATACTTTTCAGAAGGAACTTTTCTTCTGATCTCAAATCATCATTTTCACTTTGGGAGTAGGCGTACAACGACTGCATTACTTTAACCCGGATATGTCTTCTGGTCAACATAGCTGTAAAAGAACTTTTTTAAATTATAGGGGGCGAAAGGAAAATCCTTTCGCCCCGCAAAAATACTATTAAATTGAAAAAGGCCTTGGCTTATCTCTGATTTTTTCTGTCAGCGATTCGTTGCTGCGCAACTTTCAAGGCTGCCTCGTGTGTAGAGATGTCATTTGCATCTGCACTGTTGAGGATCTCAAGAGTAGTATGGTAAATATTTTCAGTCTTTTGCATGATCTCTTTCTTGCCATAACCTTCCAGCTCGGCGTACACATTGATGATCCCTCCGGCATTGATAAGGAAATCTGGCGCGTAGACTATGCCTTTTTCCCTTAGAATGATTCCGTGTTTGGTATCATCGGCCAGCTGATTGTTGGCGGCACCTGCGATGATGGACGCTTTAAATCGATCAATAGTAGTGTCATTGATGGTAGCTCCCAAAGCACATGGTGCATAAATATCCACATTGGCACCGTAAACATCTACATCTTCAAAAATAACCGCGTTGTATTGTTTACTCACCTGCTGCAGGCGCTCTTCATTGATATCACTGATCAAAACTTTAGCCCCTTCGTTAGTAAGGTGTTCTACAAGAGATTCCCCTACGTGACCAATTCCCTGCACCAATACAGATTTACCTTCAAGTTTATCTGAACCGTACTTGAACTTCGCGGCTGCTTTCATCCCCATATACACCCCATAAGCGGTGATAGGAGAAGGATTTCCGGCACCTCCTTTATCTTCAGAAATTCCCGTTACATAAGGAGTCACTTCACGAACAGTATCCATATCGGCAGTTTCCATTCCAACATCTTCCGCAGTGATATATTTTCCGCTTAAGGAGTGAACAAATTCCCCGAACCTGCGCATTAGCTCAGGTGTCTTCTGAGTTTTGGCATCACCAATGATAACGGCCTTACCACCACCAAGGTTTAACCCGGTAACGGCGCTTTTAAAGGTCATACCACGGGAAAGTCTCAGCACATCATTAACGGCATCCCATTCACTGTTGTAGTTCCACATACGGGTACCACCCAAAGCAGGTCCCAAAACTGTGTTGTGAATTCCAATAATTGCCTTTAAACCTGTATCTTTGTCGTTGCAAAAAACCACTTGTTCATGGTCATCAAAAGAAAGCTGCCCAAAGACCGGAGCGGCTTTTTTAAGTTCATTTGCCTTTAGAACATCCACTGTCATAATTTTTAATTAAAAATGTTGGATTTTCGTGAATCGAAAAATTTATAGGGCAAAAATAAGTAATATTTCAATTTATTCGATTTTTTTCCTTTGATAAATAAGGAATTGCGAAATTTTCGAGGTTTCAACCGCTATGAAAGAATTAAAGCATCTAAATAAATACTTTGTCAAATATAAATGGCACCTCATCGTGGGGCTGTTCATCACTATTGCAGCCCGGGTTTTCGCGATCCTCACCCCCAGATTCATAGGCGAATCCACCAATGCCATTGAAAAATACGTGAACGGGGAAATAGTTTCGGCTGCGGAAGTAAAGTCGGAGTTAATGACCAACATCCTGCTTATCCTGGGCGCCACCTTACTGGCCGCTTTTTTTACCTTTTTGATGCGCCAGACCTTTATCGTGGTTTCCCGGCATATAGAATTTGATCTGAAAAATGAGGTATTCAGGAAGTATGAAGATCTCTCCCTGAACTTTTACAAAAAGAACCGAACGGGAGACCTGATGAACCGAATAAGCGAGGACGTTTCCAAAGTAAGAATGTACCTGGGGCCGGCCATAATGTACAGTGTACAAACAGGGGTGCTTTTCATCGTGGTGATCCCATACATGTTCTCACAGGCGCCCGAACTTACCCTGTACACCATTGCCCCACTGCCCATTCTCTCCTTTGCCATCTATAAACTGAGTGTCGCCATCAACAAACGCAGTACCATTGTACAACAATACCTTTCAAAACTAAACACATTTACCCAGGAAAGCTTCAGCGGGATCTCGGTCATCAAATCCTACGGACTCGAACCCCAGACCAACACTTCGTTCGTCGCGCTTTCCAACGAGAACAAGGAAAAGAACATCGACCTGGTGAAGGTCCAGGCCTTCTTTTTTCCCCTTATGGTTCTTTTGATTGGCGCCAGTAACATCCTGGTCATTTACATTGGCGGCCGAAAATTCATTAACGGAGAGATCGACAACCTTGGGATCATTGTCGAATTCCTCTTGTATGTGAACATGCTTACCTGGCCGGTAGCTACGGTGGGCTGGGTAACTTCAATCGTACAGCAAGCTGAAGCCTCCCAAAAAAGGATCAATGAATTCCTGAAGGAAATTCCGCAGATACTGAACCCTACCACAGTTCCCGAAAAAGTAGAAGGAACGGTAGCCTTCAAAAATGTCACTTTCACCTATGAAGACACCAACATAACGGCGCTCAAAAATGTCTCTTTTGAGGTTGAAAAAGGACAAACCCTGGCGATAATCGGAAAGACGGGTTCAGGGAAATCAACAATTCTTGAGCTTATTGGTCGGCTGTATGATGTAGCCGAGGGTGAGATAAGCATTGACGGCAAAGATATCAGGAAAATGAACCTGAAAAACCTGAGAAATAGCATTGGTTACGTGCCGCAGGATGCCTTTTTATTCAGTGACTCCATCAGGAACAACATCAAATTCGGAAAGGCAGATGCTACCGAAAAAGAGATCATTGAAGCTGCGAAAAATGCAGCGGTACACAGAAATATTATAGGTTTCAGCAAAGGTTACGATACCGTACTCGGGGAAAGAGGGATCACCCTTTCCGGCGGACAAAAACAAAGAGTTTCCATTGCCAGGGCCATCATTCATGATCCCAAGATTTTGCTTTTTGACGACTCCCTTTCCGCAGTAGATACTGAAACTGAGGAAGAAATCCTTGGTAACCTGTTCAAAATTTCCCGAAACAAGACCACCATAATCGTGAGCCATCGCATTTCTTCTATAAAAAATGCCGATAAGATCATAATTTTAGAAGGAGGAGAAATCGTACAACGAGGCACGCATCAGGAATTATTAAGTACAGATGGCTACTACAAAGAACTTTACCTGAAACAACTAAGTGAAAAAGAAATGTAAAAAT
>CAZNFK010000134.1:0-3559 GCA_964572365.1 uncultured Flavobacteriaceae bacterium
TCCATGAAAATATTCACCATGGGGGCCGTCTCGCCAACAGATCCGCTGTCGAGTAAAAATACGGCTCCTTTTCCGTTCTGGGTTTGAGAAGGAATCCCTGCAGGTTCAATATTGTCTTTGGAATTGATAAGGATAGGAATGCTCAAATATGAGTTCAAAGGATCAAGACCAGAGGATTTTCCGTGGAAGAAAGATTCCATTTCCCCGAAAATTTCTTTCAGTTTTAGCAATTTTTCACGGGTAAGGTTTTCAAGAACAGTGATCTTGTTCAAAGCGTACTCATCATAGATGGCCGCTACCAGGGCTCCACTGCTTCCCACTCCGTATCCCTGCGGAATACTGGAATCAAAATACATCCCTTTTTCAATGTCCTCTTCCAGTTCTTTAAAATCGAACTGCACCAGGGAAGGTTTCTCCTCCTGCAGGTTTTTTAGGTAATCTGCAAACCGCCTGAGACTTCTGTTCGATTTCTTTGCTTCTTCGGAAGGATCTTCATCCACTTTTAAAGCCCCGTTGTAAAAGTTATACGGAATGGACAAACCTTTGGAATCCTTAATGATCCCATACTCTCCGAAGAGTAAAATCTTAGAATAAAATAAAGGTCCTTTCATAGCGATCTGCATTAGGCAGAATAAAGATAACAAATTTTCCTCACCTTCAGTTCTGCATGGAATGGCAAATATACAACTTCCTTATTACCAGTAATTATTTTATCAAATTTTAAGCCAATTGTTTGGCTCCCTTACCCACGTTATCCTCGATATACTGCCCGTTTTGACAAAACTGAAGGAGTTCCTTCTTTATAAACTCAAGCGTCTCTTTTTTCTCTTTTTCGGGATATAGCAGGTGCACATTAGCTCCCGCATCAAGGGTAAAACAAAGATGCAATCCTGTTCGCTCCCTGAAATCGAAAACTTTGTTGATGATCTCCAGCGTGTTTGGCTTCATCAGCAAAAAGTATGGCTGACTCGTCATCATCATGGCGTGCAGTGTAAGTGCTTCGCTTTCCACTATTTTTATAAATGCCGAAAGATCTCCGCTTTCAAAAATGCCTTTCAGCAGGTCAAGGTTTTCATGCGCCTGTTGAAAACGTCTTTCAGCAAAAGGATGCCCATTCATGAGATCGTGACCTAAAGTACTGCTTACCTGCTTCTCTCCCTTGTCCACCAACAGGATCGTGTCTTGATAATTCCTGAAACTCTCATGAACCTCAAAAGGGTATTTCACTCCATAAAGATCACTGCTGTCCAAAATCCCTTTGTGTTCACCCCATGCTACCAGTTCGCCTTCAATGCTACGGCAGGCACTCCCCGATCCCAATCTTGCCAAAAAGGAGGCTTTGCGGGTGAAATATTCTTCGGTCATTGCAGGTTCAAGTTGCCTTTCCAGGCTCATGAGGCAAAGTGCCAATGCGCTCATCCCACTTGCCGAAGAAGCGATCCCGCTGCTGTGCGGAAAGGAATTAGATGTCTCTATTGTGAAGCTGAAATCTTTCAAAAAAGGCAAATATTCCACTACTCTTTCGAAGAACTTCTGAATTTTGGGCCGGAATGATTCCTTCTTTTCCCCTTCAAAGAATAAATCAAATTCAAAACCGTCTAATTTTTCCCTTTTTTGAAAAGATAAGGTAGTGGTAGTTCTGCAGGAATCAAGAGTGAAACTGATGGAAGGATTGGCGGGGATCTGGTTCTCCTTTTTTCCCCAGTATTTTACAAGAGCAATGTTGCTGGGACTTTGCCAGGTCACTTTACCCTGCTCAACTGCTTCGGAATACTCCTTCGGAATAAAATCTTTTTCGGTCATGCAGCAAAGATAAATTTTTGGCTTATTCTGTCATTGCTTTGGCGGCAAGAAATCCGCCGGTCCAGGCATTCTGAAAATTGAAGCCGCCGGTGATCGCATCTATGTTTAACACTTCCCCTGCCAAAAACAGGTTTTTACAGATCTTGCTTTCGAAGGTTTTGAAGTTCACCTCCTTTAGTTCCACCCCGCCGGCCGTAACAAATTCCTCTTTAAAAGTGCTTTTTCCGTGCACCTGGAAAACTCCGGAGGTAAGCTGTGCGGCCAGTTCTTCCAGCTGTTGCTTGTTGAGATCGGCCCATTTTTGTTCTTCCAAAATGCCCGAAGCTGTCACCAGGCTCCTCCATAACCTTTTTGGAAGTCCGAACTGCGGATTTTTAAAAGGTTGCTGTTTCCCGTGTTCTTTTTTGTTCTCCTGCAAGGTTTGGAACACTTCTCCCGAAGCAAGATCGGGAACCCAATTCACTTCGATCTCGAAGTTTTTCCTGTCACTAAGTTCCCTGGCTCCCCAGGCCGAAAGCTTAAGAATTGCCGGTCCGCTCATCCCCCAATGGGTGATCAAAAGCGGACCTTGAGTCGTCAATTTTTCTTTTCTGATATTTACTCGTGCAGGAGTCGCTACTCCGGGCAGGTCTTTAATTCTTTTATCGGTGATATTAAATGTGAACAGTGAAGGAACACCGGGAACAACTGTATGGCCCAGACCTTCGAGGAGCTTCCACATTTTTGGATTGCTCCCCGTGGCGATCAGGATCTTTTGTGCAGTAAATTTCTCCTGCGAAGTTCTAATTTCCCAACGATCATCAAGTCTTTCGACATCCTGAACCGCTCTTTTGGTAAGCACTTTAATACCGAGTCTTTTCGTTTCGTTCAGAAAGAGATCGATGATGGTTTCAGAGGAATTGGTTTCGGGAAACATTCTGCCGTCTTCCTCAATCTTAAGTGGTACGCCCCTTTTTTCAAACCATTCAATGGTGTCGCCTGTCATAAAGGAATGAAAGGGACCCCGAAGTTCTTTTTCGCCCCTGGGGTAATTCCGGGTGAGTTCCTTCGGAAGGAATTCCGCATGGGTAACATTGCACCGGCCGCCACCCGAAATGCGGACTTTGGTAAGCACTTCTTTTCCTCGTTCAAGGATGGTAATTCTTGCGGAAGGATCATTTTCCGCAGCATTGATCGCCGTAAAGAATCCCGCGGCACCGCCTCCCACAATAATGATATCCTGTTCTATGATTTGCTGCCCTTCCAAAAATGGTAATTTTTACTTCGGCTTCAAAGGTATTCAAAAATAGGAAAGTTGCCGACCTCCTTAATCTTTGTCAAGACGACGCTAAATTCTTCTTAAACAGCCACTTCATAAATGCTCACTTCAATAACTTTAAGTTTCAAATATGTGAATTATGGGCAAACCGAAGGATCTTCCGAAGCAGGAACAGAAGAAACAACCCGGCGAGGAGCGAAAAATGCATCCCGAACCCGAGGTTATTCGAAAAGATTACAAAGGAAGCGAAAAACTGAAAGGTAAAGTCGCTCTCATTACCGGCGGCGACAGCGGGATAGGCCGTAGTGTAGCCGTGCATTTCGCCAAAGAAGGCGCTAAAGTGGCCATAGTGTACCTCAACGAAGACGAAGATGCGCTGGAAACCAAAAAGATGGTGGAAAAAGCCGGTTCTGAATGTCTTATTATAGAAGGAGACCTCAAGGAAGAAAAATTCTGCAAAAAGATCGTGCAGGACACTGTTAAGAAACTCGGGGGGCT
>CAZNFK010000134.1:3659-4916 GCA_964572365.1 uncultured Flavobacteriaceae bacterium
ACTTCTTTTACCCGTTCCCTTTCCAAAATGCTGGCCGAAAGGAATATTCGGGTCAACGGGGTGGCTCCGGGCCCCATCTGGACTCCCTTGATTCCGGCGACTTTTGATGACGAACATGTCGCTGAATTTGGCAAGAAAGTTCCCATGGGCAGGGCCGGGCAGCCAAGTGAAGTCGCGCCGGCATACGTTTTTCTCGCCAGCCAGGACAGCAGCTATATTACGGGGCAGATCATCCACGTGAACGGTGGGGAAATTGTGGGAGCTTAGATGTTGGGCTGGACAGAGATCCTGGGGCTGGTAGCCGGGGCGTGCACAACTGCAGCGGTCACACCGCAAATTTGGAAAGCCTGGAAGACCAAAGAAGTGGAAGATGTATCTGTAGGTATGTACCTGGTGCTCATCACAGGACTTGCACTTTGGCTTGTTTACGGCATCCTCCAAAAAGATATTCCCATAATCGCCACTAACGGGACGGCCCTGCTCCTCAACCTGTTCATGTTGTACCTCATCTTCAGGTACCGGCATTAAGCTGTTAATCTTACATAAAATTCAACTAAGAGACTCTTAAACCAATTGCCCGAAGCCTGTGCAGCGGTTATATTTATAAAAAAGCAAAAATGTCACAGACAATCGCAAATAAAAAAACAGCCCGATCTTCAAAAAATGAGTTTGACCACTTCATTCTGGGCAAGGACCATCCGTGCCTTATGGCTCAAACCGTCTTTAGCATGGATAAGGTGGATTTTCACGAATACGAGGATTTTGGCTCGAGAGAAACCGCTAAAGCCATCCTCAAAGACCTTCAGCAATATATTGCCAGGTACGATTTTGAATCCAATGAATTCCTTACGTTCTTAGCAGCCTTTAAAGGAGAAAAAAACTATTCTGAAGAGGAATTTGAAAAACTTCTTTGGCAACAGCTACAGTATTTACACGAAGAAGATGATTTCCCGTGGGATGAAGCCGTAAAGCCCGATCCCGAGGATCCAGATTTTAGCTTCAGCCTTGGCGGCAAAGCTTTCTATATGGTTGGTGTACACCCAAACAGCTCCCGCAAGGCCCGGCAGGCCCCGTATCCCGCTATTGCGTTCAACCTGCACTGGCAGTTTGAGAAGCTCAGGGAAATGAACACTTATCAAACCGTGAGGGATAAAATTCGGGAACGTGATATCGAACTGCAGGGAGATATCAACCCAATGCTAGAAGATTTTGGGGAACGCTCTGAAGCCCGGCAATACAGTGGGCGCAAAGTTGGAG
>CAZNFK010000135.1:0-4872 GCA_964572365.1 uncultured Flavobacteriaceae bacterium
TAAAGCTAATGTGTATATCGTTTTTTTCATGTCTGTATGGTTACTTGTTTGTTTTAATGGTTTGTTGTACTCGGTTCTCGGCTGTCGATTCGATTATTGATTATGAAGCACTTCGACTTTTCCTCCTGCACCGCAGTCAGGCTCAGTATGACATTTGTGTTATAAGATCAACTGACACTCAAAACCGACAATTTCTAACTACTAATTACTCAATACTACTCGTCAGGAACTCCAGATATGCTACAGCATAATTGTATTCATATACCGTCTGGTAATATTCAAGTTGTTTTTCTGAAAATTGTGTTTCTGCCCCTAACAGATCGGTGGTTTTTTCGAGTCCCTGTTCGTAACGGTTGTTTCGAATGCGCAGGGCTTCTTTGGACTGCTCCATGGCCAGTTGGGTAAGGTGCAGTTTGTTCTCTGCGTCCTGCAGGTCACGTACAGCCTTGTTGAGTTCCAGTTGACTTTTTTGTACATGCTGTTCGTATTCCAGCTCAGCCTGCTTGAATTCGGCTTTTGACTGCTGTGCTTTTCCGAAGCGTTTGCTTCCGTCGAACAGGTCCCAGGTCAGTGCTACTCCCGCCATATAACCTGTTGCGTCTCCCTGAAAGATCTCATCATCGTAGAGCTCATAGCTTCCGAAGGCATTAAGCCTTGGCAAAAAAGCCATCCTATCGGCTATATACACCTTTCTGCGCGCCTGTGCGGCCAGTTCCATAGCCTGGAGATCTGCACGATCTTCAGAAAGGGAAGGGGAGGTCACAGGATTCATCTGCACCTGCAGTGAATCTTTGGGCACCAGTACCACATCCATGGAATCTCCCATAAGGAACATGAGGTAATCGCTCGCGTTCTTCACATTGCTCCTGGCATATTGTAACTGATTGTTGACTTCGGTAACCCGCACTTCCACGGCTAAAACATCAGAACGCTGCAGGTAGCCCTGCTTGAAATTATTATTGGCCAAACGAAGGTTGGCTTCAGCTGTTTCCAGCGCCTGTTCCAGTACTTTCACCGCCTTGTGTGCCAACTGTAGCTGCATGTAAGCTTTTTCGGTTTCCAGTTTCATATGGTCACCGGTGCGTACACTTTTTAACTCGGTAGCCTCCATCTTGTTCTTTGCAGCCCCCCGCTGGTAAAAACCATCAAGATTAATTAGGGGTTGCTGCACTTCTACTTTGGTGGCGAAGTTGTCGATTCGGTCCGGGTCGTTGAGAAGGGCCGGATCGAAATCGCTTTGGGTGACGATCTCCTGGTTCAGCCTGGAACCAAAGGCCATCAACGGATTATTAGTGGTCATCCCCGTGTGGGAGACGCTGATGTTAGGTAAAAAGACCGCATTGGTCTGCCGGTATTGTGCCCGGGCTGCCAGGAACTCCTGCTGGGAGATCCTCAACTGGCTGTTATTCTCCTGCACCCGCTCCAGGACTTCTCTTTTTCCAATAGAGACCGTTTCCTGGGCCGATAGCATCCAGCCGAAAAGCATTACCGGAATTAGAAAAATAAGTTGCTGTTTCTTCATTTCTTAAATTTTATGGCACAAAAGTACTCTCAGAATGGGCTGGGGTCAGTAACCTTTGTTACCAAGTGTTAAAATCACCTGAAGATCAAAATCATGCAGAGGGAAAACTTTAGAAAATGCTGAAAAAATGAATTTTCATTGCAATTTTGAAAATACCTTTCCGATGCAGGTTCTAATTAAAGGTCTTATATATTTTGAAAGAAAGGAATGATATCTGTCAGAATGCAGGAGGTCGGTGTCCAGCCAGTCACTACAGGATCTGCGAAGATCAGCGTGATTTGCGGGAAACTTTTTCAATTAACACTGATCAATTACAGTCGGGTAAAAAGAATGTCGAAATTTACCTTTTCTGAGCCTGAATATTTCCGTTTGATCAAGGTAAGAGCACAGAACATCTTGAAAATGAGTAACACCAAACCTTCCAATGATCAATCCAATGGAGATCCAGGTGAAGCCAGTGATTTCGGAGTAAAGGATGTAAAAGATGATCCCTACAAAAAATACCCATACCAGGTTACTATGATT
Organism: uncultured Flavobacteriaceae bacterium; assembly: GCA_964572365.1. Classification (GTDB taxonomy): domain Bacteria; phylum Bacteroidota; class Bacteroidia; order Flavobacteriales; family Flavobacteriaceae; genus Salinimicrobium. The sequence continues at coordinate 2,048 of CAZNFK010000135.1, forward strand.
AAGGGTAGAGTGAGTAACAGAATAAGCATTTCCAGAGATTCCAGATTTTCCGTAATTTTAAATAAACTCCTGTCATGTGTTTTCGTACCAAACTAAATTCTAAAATAAGGGAAATCGAAAAGACCTTTGATGCGGTCTTTATTGAGCCACGTGCCTATCATGCGCAGGAGGAGATCAACGGCTTCGATTTTTCACGTACTCCGGTAATAACCGATTCTAATTCAGGAGAAATACAAATGTTTAACTGGGGTCTCATTCCGCATTGGGCAAAGGACGATTCCATAAAGAAAATGACTTTGAACGCGAAGATCGAAACGGCTGCGGAAAAACCGGCTTTTCGGAATGCTGTAGACCAGCGATGCCTCATCATTGCTAATGGCTTTTACGAATGGCAGTGGCTGGATGAAAGAGGGAAAAACAAACAGAAATACCTGCTGGAAGTACAGGATCAGATGATCTTTGCCTTTGCGGGGATCTATTCTTCCTGGAGAGACCCGAAAACGGGAGAATTGATCAATTCGTACTCTGTTTTGACCACCGAAGCCAACGAGCTCATGGGCAGGATCCATAATCGAAAGAAAAGAATGCCGGTGATTCTCAATCGCCAGGACCAGCCCTTATGGTTACAACACAGTGATATTTCCAAATTTGCCTTTCCCTATGAGGCGGACCTTAAAGCCGTTAAGTGCTGAATTTTCCAAATTGATTCCCCGGGAATGAAGATGCGGGATTGGTGATTGGCCTCAAAGCTATGGAGTTCTAGCATTTGCTGCTATAATATATAAGCCGAAAGTAAAATGGCAAAGAAAGTTTTAAAGGGTTAAAAACAGGTTATAATTCCCTGTGAAGTGCTCTTAATAATCAGTAAATTTATAAAGCGAATTTTTCACAGAAGGACTTGCGGAATGGATCAAAAAAAACGGAATTATGAAAGTAGCCGTATTCAGTGCAAAGACCTATGACAGGGAATACCTGGACAGGTTCAATGACAACCGGCATGAGCTTTCCTATTTTGAAGCGCCTTTGAATGTGGATACCACCAACCTCAGTCTCGGCTTTGATGCAGTTTGTGTTTTCGTGAATGATAAGATAGACAGGGAAACCGTTATGCAGCTTGCAAAGAACGGCATAAAGATCATCGCTTTGAGGTGCGCGGGATTCAACAATGTTGACCTTGCCGCGGCAGATGATAAAGGCATAAAGGTGGTAAGGGTTCCTGCATATTCCCCGCATGCGGTGGCAGAACATGCGGTCGCTCTCATTTTAACCTTGAGCCGGAAAACCCATAAAGCTTACAACAGGATACGCGAAGGAAATTTCTCCCTCGAAAAACTCGTAGGTTTTAATCTTTTCGGGAAAACTGTGGGAGTAGTAGGGACGGGACAAATTGGAGCAATCTTCTGTGAAATAATGCTTGGGTTTGGATGTAAAGTCCTGGGTTACGATCTTCATGAAACGGATGAATTAAAAAAGAAAGGGGTGGAGTATTCCTCTTTCGAGGAACTGGTAAAGCGGTCGGATATAATTTCCTTGAATTGCCCGTTGACTCCCGAGACACATCACCTGATCGATAAGGAGGTGTTTTCCAAAATAAAGAAAGGCGCGATGATCATCAATACCGGCAGGGGAGCGGTGATCAAAACTTCAGACGCCATAGAGGCTTTAAGATCAGGAAAACTTGGCTACCTGGGCATGGACGTGTACGAGCAGGAAGAAAAGCTCTTTTTCAAGGATCTTTCAGAAAGCATTATTCCCGATGAGCAGATCCTGCAGCTCATCACCTTTCCCAATGTGCTCATCACTTCCCACCAGGGATTTTTTACTCATGAAGCCCTGGAAGAGATCGCAACCACCACTCTTCAAAACCTTATCGATTTTGAGGAGGGAAAACCGCTCAAAAATCGGGTGACTTTAGAATGATTGAAGAGTTTTGCCACCTTGGCGAGAAAATAGATGGAAGTCTTTAAACGGTACTGCAGAATTTAATTCCTCTCTTCTTCATTTCCTCCCCCAGTTTACCTTCTATTTTTCGGCAACTACAATTTTTTGGCATGCTCGAGGTGCCAGGCGATCCTTTGATCTATAGTTGGATTTTTGATCATCTTATTTTTAATTAGAGGTCATCTCCTCAAGAAAATTCTGAACAATGAAAGGAAAGATCAACAAAGAATGGAATTGGTTGCTGATCAAATGATTTGTTAGGAGACACTGGCTTCTAAATTATTTTACGGGTACCCCGGTAATCCGGGGCCAGTAGCCGCAAGGATTATAATGGGTATACTAAGGGCAGCCAGAGGAATTAAAATACTTAACAAGACTGATAATTTTTCATTTTTCAAACGAAGTTCTTTAATGTTCATTTCTGTGAGATCTACCCGTATGAATTTCCCAACCTTTTCCAATGGCATTCCGGATACTCTCCTGGCTGTATTTGAATTTTCATGCGCTACTCCGGTTAAGCGACCATTTTCCATTTGAAGCTCCCTGAATTTATAGGAAGCATCGTTTTTCGTGATAACTTTGATCCTGTTTTTGGATTCTACGGCCTCTTCAAGACTTACCGGCCTGGTGTGATAAACACTACAGGATGATAGAAAAATCAGGATAAAAGAGAGTAAAATGTTTTTCATGACCGCCCAGGTTTGAAGTAAAACTGGGGGGTCATTTAAGGTAATACTTTCTGAGGAATGTTTTTCTTTTTCACCTCAAAAAAGACCTTCAGAGTGAAGCTTTAGAGCTCGAAACGAAAAGCCGTAAAAATCTACTGTAAGTTTTTTGTTTCGGAAACCAACGGATATTTCGTTTCTGTCCCGTTCCAGTGGAAT
>CAZNFK010000136.1:0-4820 GCA_964572365.1 uncultured Flavobacteriaceae bacterium
GTTCACCGATTGTGCAAGGGCAGCCTTTAGACTGATCATTCCGGCATATTCCCCGTCACTGTTACGCGGAGTCCAGTCATTCTGGTTTCCGTGCTTGCCCGCTTCAATGGTATGCAGACTTTGAGGCAGCGTATCACAAGGTGACAGGTGCAATTGATCAATGGCAGTGGCATAAACGAAAGGTTTAAAGGTAGATCCTACCTGTCTCTTTGCCTGTTTTACGTGGTCGTATTTGAAGTGTTTGAAGTTCACACCACCTACCCAGGCTTTCACTTCACCGGTTTGCGGGGTCATGGACATCATACCCGCCTGTAAATGGGATTTATAGTGAATAATGGAATCGCGGGGAGTCATGAGGGTATCTTTGATCCCATCCCAGGTAAAGATCCTCATGTCGGTCTTTTCGCTGAAAGATTCCACGATCTCTTCATTTGATTTTCCCTGTGCCTTGAGGATACGCCATCTTTCACTGCGGCGCATGGCATCTTTTATAATGTCATTTCGTTCTTCAAGGGTTACATCTCTAAAAGGAGCTGTTTTATTGCTCTTGTTCTGCCTGTCAAATTCCTTCTGAAGGTGTGCAATATGATCCTTAACGGCTTCTTCAGCATATTCCTGCATACGGGAATCAATGCTGGTATAAATTTTTAGACCATCCCGGTAAATGTTATACTCGGTACCGTCCGGCTTTGGATTTTTAGAGATCCAGTCTTGCATGAACCCCTGAAGGTAAACCCTGAAGTAGGTTGCCACACCCTCGTCATGGCCCTGGGGAGAAAAGGTGATGTTCAAAGGTAATTGTTGCAGGGAGTCTTCTTCTTCCTCTGTTAGATAACCATTCACCTCCATCTGACTTAGCACCACATTTCTTCTTTCAAGCGCGTTTTCCTTAAAACGCTCCTTGACCGGATTATATAAAATGGGATTTTTGAGCATGGCAACAAGTACTGCCGCCTCCTCTACTTTAAGATCTTTAGGTTCTTTATCAAAATAGATCTTAGCTGCCGATCTAACCCCGACTGCCTGGTACAAAAAGTCATATTTATTGAGATACATGGTGATGATCTCCTCTTTGGTATACTGGCGTTCCAAACGTGTGGCAATGATCCATTCCTTGAATTTTTGCAGTACCCTTGCTACCGGATTTCTGGAGGCATTTTCTGTAAAAAGTAATTTTGCCAATTGCTGAGTAATGGTACTCGCCCCTCCTTTTTTACCAAGATAAACCGCTGCCCTCACTGTACCGCGGGCATCGATTCCCGCGTGTTCAAAATAACGTTCATCCTCAGTGGCCACGAGTGCCTCCACAAGATGTGGCGGTAAGTCCTCAAATTTTACCGGAGTACGATTTTCATTGTAATACTTTCCAAGGGTTTCCCCGTCAGAAGAAAAGATCTCGGTCGCCAGGTTGGTCTCGGGATTTTCCAGTTCTTCGAAGGTTGGCATAGTACCAAACACTCCCCATCCGGCAAGTAAAAATAAAAGTACAATAAGAGATAATCCTATTGCAAAAAGGGACCAGAACCAGGATTTATATTTGCTGTATTTCCTCCTTTTTTCGGCCTCCTGCTTCTTTGCTTTTGCAGTCGTCTTTGTATTGCCCATGGGCTGTAAATTATTTTGTGCTATTTTCTATTCTAAAACCAACCTCGGTCACTCCTTCCAGTTTTTCGATCCCCTTCACACTGTCCCTTTTTCGCATTGCCTGCTGAATGTTTACGGTGTATTCACCTGCTTCAGGAAAACGGAAATTCTCCTTGTACCAGAGTTTACTTTCTTTTACCTCACCAAAGCCTGTGCCAAGCCACTCGCCCGAAGGTTTAGCCATCTCATATTGTAGGGTGTCGCTTATCACTTTTCCATATGGAAAATTGATCTCGGTAATGAGATAAAGGTTACTGTACCGGTAATCTGAATTGTTCCGAAGATTGATGAACAGGTTGTAATTTTGTAAAGTGTCGGGTGCCTCAAGTTTGAAACTTACCACCGAGTCTTTATGCCACTCATTCGGAAGGCTTTTATATTCGTCATATATCCTTGTTTTATCGCAGGATACCAGGAGGAATACATTCAGCAAAATGAAGAGAGGGGCTGCTGTTCTACCCATTTCTTTGGGGTTTTCTTTTCTTTCTTTTGTTCTTTCTCTTTTTCTTTCCACCGCCGCCTTTTTTATCGAAACGGGTAAGGCTATCCTGCCCAACGGCATTGGTGAAATCGGGTTTGGAATCCACCTGAACTTCCACGGCATATTCTTCCAGGCTGTTCACCGGTTCCCGTTTAGAGTTCTTCTGGATGATATCGTTGGCCTGCTCTGCGGTTAGGGTATGCCAGTTACTCCAGTCACCTTCGTAAGCATACCAAAGAAGTCCCTTGAAAATATCGATTTTTTGACACACTGCAGTGCCTTTTTTGGTGTGCAGTTTTACATCAGACTTCGGAAAGTCCTTCAAAGCATCAAGGTATGTGTCCAGTTCATAATTGAGGCAGCATTTCAGTTTTCCGCATTGGCCCGCCAGTTTCTGAGGGTTCAGGGAAAGTTGCTGATATCTTGCTGCGGAAGTATTCACCGACCTGAAGTCTGTCAACCAGGTGGAACAGCAGAGTTCCCTTCCGCAGGAACCGATACCTCCCAGTCGGGAAGCCTCCTGCCTGAAGCCTACCTGCCTCATCTCGATCCTGGTGTTGAATTCCCTCGCAAATTCCTTGATCAACTGTCTGAAATCCACCCTTTCTTCCGCAGTATAATAGAAGGTGGCTTTTGAAGCATCGCCCTGAAATTCGATATCGCTGATCTTCATTTGCAGGTTTAGCCTAATGGCGATCTCCCTGGCACGAACCTTCATTTTTTCCTCTCTTTCGCGGGCTTCCTGCCAAATATCAATATCGCGCTGTGAAGCTTTTCGATACACCTTCAGGATCTCCTTACTGTCAGGGCGCACCTTTTTCTTCTTCATTTGCACGCGAACCAGCTCCCCTGTTAAAGCGATCACCCCAACGTCATGACCCGGGCTTGCTTCAGTAGCAACCACATCGCCCATGCTTAGGCTTAAATTTTCAGTATTTTTATAGAAATGTTTCCTTCCGTTCTTAAACCGGACCTCCACAAAATTGTACGGTTCTACTCCCTGCGGAAGTGACATGTTTGCCAACCAGTCAAAAACCGATAGTTTATTGCATCCGTCTGTTCCACAGGTACCGTTATTCTTACATCCTTTTGGCTGACCGTCCTTGCCGGTAGCACAACTGTTACATCCCATAATCTATATGTTGGAATCCTGAAGCACATGAAGCGCTCCGGATTTTGTATTATTTAAAAAACTATTGAGGTAAATATACCATTATTTATGGAACGCAGTGTTGAGATCTAAATTGTCAACGTTTAAAGGCAAGTACCTCAGAACGTCCTTTTTTAAAGATCTTGTTGCTGTTTCCTTTGCCCTTTCGCAGCGCCTTTTGCTCTTCATAAGGCAAAGCGGCAATTTGCTTACACTCATCTGAACAGCAATCGTTCATTTTCTCTGCACATTCCTCACACTGAATAAAGAGAAGATGACAGGCTTCATTTGCACAGTTCACATGGGTGTCACAAGGTTTACCACACTGGTGGCAATTTGAGATAACGTCTTCGCTTATGCGTTCTCCTCTACGGTGATCAAAAACGAAATTTTTGCCTAAAAATTTATTTTCAAGCTTCAGGTTTTCTACCTGTCTTGCATATTCAATGATCCCTCCTTCCAGCTGAAATACATTTTTAAAACCTTTATGCTTATAATAAGCGCTGGCTTTTTCACATCGAATTCCGCCGGTGCAATACATCACAAGATTTTTATCTTCCTTGTGGTCTTTAAGGTCTTCCTCAATGATGGGAAGGGAATCCCTGAAAGTGTCTACATCGGGTGTGATGGCTCCTTGAAAATGACCTATCTCGCTCTCATAGTGGTTCCTCATATCAACCAATACCGTGTTAGGATCGTCAAGAAGTTCGTTGAACTTTTTAGCATCAACATGAACACCTTTGTTTCTCACATCAAAAGTGTGGTCATTCAGTCCATCGGCCACGATCTTGTCGCGAACTTTTACTTTCAGTTTAAGAAAAGATTTGAGGTCGTGCTCAATAGCGATGTTGAGACGCACGTTCTCGAGGAAATAAATTCCGTCAAGAAAATTTTTAAAAGTCTCGAAGTTACGGGCAGGAACAGAAAGTTGGGCATTGATGCCTTCATGGGCAACATATATTCGGCCTAACACCTCCATTTCATCCCAGGCTATAAAGAGATGGTTTCTGAAAAGGTGAGGGTTTCCAATCTTTGCATATTGGTAGAAAGAGAGCGTGAGCCGGTCCTCCCCGGCTTCTTCTAAAAGGGCTGCTCTTTCTTTAGCACTTAGTTTATTGTACAGTTGCATGCTATACTAATTTTATAAGGTTAAAGAAATTTGCTGCAAAGATAAGGCTTTAAATGAAAAAATGCCCGGATGTACATCGGGGCATTTTTTTTCGAACGGCTAATTCGTTATTTAATATTTTTTAATTCTTCAACTAAAAATTAAATAACGTTAGCCACCGTCCACCCGGCAGCTGCAGCTCAGATTCACTACTGAGGCACTACCGGAAATACTTAAAATAATATTCCTTTTTAAAAATTTCATGTAGTTAATGTGTTGCTTTACCCTTTAGATGCAGGAAAGCATAAAAGGTTGCGTATTAATTTTGTGACTATATAAAAACTTATAGTATTTTAGCACCACTATCATATAAACAGATGCTGAAATAATGAGTAACGAGAAAGAAAAAGAAGCGAAATTAAAAGCCCTCAAACTCA
>CAZNFK010000137.1:0-1182 GCA_964572365.1 uncultured Flavobacteriaceae bacterium
ACCTTTATAAAGAAGATTTTGCAGGATTCAATGAGATCCTAAAAGAAATGACAGATTACATCCTTGACGAAAAAGGGGAAGAAGTGATCAGTGAGCGCCACCAGAAGAATTTCAAGAAGGAGTATGAAGAAGAAACTCCAACTGAAACCGCTTCGGCAACCTCTGCAGCTAATTTTACCGACATTAGTTTTGAAGATATATAATTGAATCCTTTTCAGTTATTTAAACCGTCCCGAGCAATTAGGACGGTTTTTTTATATTTAGGCTCCAAAAATTCTATTTCATGAAAAACTTTTTTTTCGCATTGAGCTTCCTGGTTAGTTTTACAGCTGTTGCCCAGGAAAAGCTTGATCTTTCTTATTACCTGCCGGCAGGCGTAACCTATAATGATGAGATTCCAAAACCCCAAGACGTGCTGGGTTATATCCCGGGAGAATGGCATGCCAGCCACGACCAGATCTTGAATTACATGAGGGCTTTAGCTAAAGCTTCCCCGAGAATAAGTGTTGAAAACCGGGGATCGACTTATGAGGGCAGACCTCTCATTCTTCTCACCATTACTTCGGAAGAGAACCACCAGAACCTGGAAGAGATCCGCCGTCAACATGTCGCGCTTACCGAACCGGGTTCAGAAAACCTGAATATTTCTGAAATGCCCATCGTGGTGAATCAGGGTTTTTCCATACATGGAAATGAGGCCAGTGGCGCGAACGCCGCCATCCTTGCGGCTTATTATCTTGCTGCTGCCGAAGGACCTGAAATCAATGAGCTTTTGGACAACACTGTTATCCTGTTCGATCCTGTGTTCAACCCAGATGGTCTTCAGAGATTCTCTTACTGGGCCAACACCAACAAAAGCGAGAATATAAACCCCGATCCGCAGGACCGGGAATACAGCGAAGTATGGCCGGGAGGTCGTACCAACCACTACTGGTTTGATATGAACCGTGACTGGTTGCCGGTGCAGCTACCGGAAAGCCAGGCGAGAATAGAAACTTTTCACAACTGGTATCCCAACATCCTTACAGATCACCACGAGATGGGGAAAAACTCTTCCTTTTTCTTTCAACCCGGTATACCTTCAAGGACACATCCTTTAACTCCCGACCTAAACCAGGAGCTTACCAAAGAAATTGGGACTTACCATGCAGCTGCCTTTGACGACATAGGTTCCCTTTATTA
>CAZNFK010000137.1:1282-2747 GCA_964572365.1 uncultured Flavobacteriaceae bacterium
AGCAGCTATATAGTTCCGAAGCAACAAAAGCACAACAGGCTTTTAAAAGCGATGTTTGAAAAAAGGACCACCTTTGAGGACAGTTTGTTTTATGACATTTCTGCCTGGTCTTTCCCATTAGCTTTCAATGTTGACTTTACCGAGGAGGCCTCCATGAAGTACGCCGGTAAGAAGATCGACAGTCTCACAAAACCAGAGATCTCAGTTCCCGAAAAAAGCGAGTACGCTTACCTTATGGAGTGGCATCCATATGAAGCACCAAAGGCGCTCAATGAGATCCTCAACAAAGGATTGAGAGCCAAGGTCGCTATGCAGCAATTTTGGGCCGGAGATCAAAAATTCGATTACGGAACTATAATGATCCCTGCGCAGAATCAAAAAATGTCTTCTGAAGAGATCTATGATGTTGTTCAAAAAGTATCAGAATCGGCTAACGTAGAGATCTCTGCCATCAACACCGGACTCACCGGAGGCGTGAACCTGGGAAGCAACCAGTTTCGGGCGCTGGAGCCGCAAAAAGTAGCCTTGTTGGTCGGAGATGGTATCACGCCTTATGATGCGGGAGAGATGTGGCACCTGTTTGACCAACGCTACGACATGAAGATCACCAAGCTTGACCTGACTGATTTTTCCAGAGCCGACCTCAGCAGGTATACAGATATCATCCTTCCAAACGCCTGGGGCAACCCCGTTGGTGAAAAAGAAGCCGCCAAATTAAAAGAATGGGTTCAAAATGGGGGAACGCTGATAGGTTATAAAAATGCCGCAAACTGGCTGGACAACAACGAATTCATGGATCTTGAATTAGAAGAGAATGAGGTGCAGGCTAAAAATGTCACTTTTGAGCAGCGACGTGATTTCCATGGTGCTCAGGGAATTGGCGGAGCTATTTTTGAAGCCAAACAAGACCGTTCCCATCCCATCAACTTCGGGTACAAAGATGATAAGCTCGCCCTTTTCAGGGATACCACCATTTTCGTGAAAGCAGATTCCACTTCTTATAAAAATCCGATAAAGTACACCGAGAACCCTCTTTTAAGCGGATACATTAGCGAAGAGAATTTGGAGCTACTTCCGGGTACTGTGCCTTTTAAACATAATTCAATGGGCAGAGGAAATGTGATCCTGTTTACTGATAATACCAACTTCAGGGCTTTCTGGTATGGAACCAATAAGCTGCTGATGAACGCGATCTTCTTTGGGGATGAAATGTAAGTGAGTATTGAGATAAAAAGGAGAGGTTCCAAAAATGTGATTTTTGGAACCTCTTTTTTTTGGGCTAAAGCCCATTCCTGATTTTTCTTTATAATACTTCGGTTGAAGCCGGAGGCAAATATAGTTTTACCCCCAACCCCCTAAAGGGGGCTGTAGCATTGAGGTGCTATTGGCTTCAGCCAGGATGTTATAGTATTCGACTCCGAGGGCTCTAGCTCAAAATGAGCAGGGTATAGTTTCCTCAATTCTC
>CAZNFK010000137.1:2847-4736 GCA_964572365.1 uncultured Flavobacteriaceae bacterium
TAACAACAATCACTACTGCAACTCAGGCTCTTTGTCCTGGCATTTTCCCAGGCTTCTTTTCCTTCTTTCCAGGCGTACCAGGCAATTCCTATACTACCCAAGGCATCCACGTAGGGAATTTGCCAAACCTCATACAGTAGACTGGAAGCAAGAAGAATAAAAGAGAGATAAAAGCAGGTTTTTGTGCACTTTGCATCCGAGATGATCGGTTGGCTATCCAGCTTCTTCCCTACCTTTATTTTCTCCCTGTACAAGAAATACATTGTGAGGATAGAAATGACGGCAACTATAATTCCCGCCAGAGTGGTTTCGGGTTCAGATCTATTGATCACAGCCAGAACCGCTCCCACCACAAGTCCGCCGGCGAGAATGTACAAGGCCGTACCCGTGACCTTTAAAGCTGTCACTTCAAAGCTGTCCCTTTCCACAACAGGGCGTCTTTTCATCCTGTAGATCATGTGGGCAATGCCCACCCCCGAAAGCACCTCGACAAAACTGTCAAGGCCAAATCCGAAGAGGGCCAAAGTTTCATCACTGGCCCCAAAAAAGGTGGAAACAGTACCTTCAACCAGGTTATAAAATATTGTGATCATGCTTAAGATATAAGCATAATGCAGCCGTTTTTTAAATTTTTCATCCATAGCTATAAAATTAGGGTTTATCAACCGGAATTTCCGGAATTACGAAAAAGAAAGGTGTCAAAAATTGAATTTTCGACACCTTTCCGGTTTGGATCAATCTCCCCTATTTATTCTTTTCTCCCCCCGGCTTCACCGGGGATATTCATAAATTAAATTACAGCCTGATCTTGACTCCCCCGTTAATTACAAATCCGTCGACGGGAGCGTAAATATCCCTGAATTGAGGATCTGAGATCGAACCTGTATAGATCGTATCAAAGCCAGTTTGGCGGGTATCTGTAAAATTCTCGAAATTCAGAAAAATGGAAAAATCCTCCCATTTCTTTTCGGTCATCAATCCGAAGATCCAGTAGTCCTGCCCGGTGGCACCATCGTTTAGCTCCTGCGGTCCGTAGTAATAACCTTCCAGACCAATTACCAGGCTCTCCTCTATTTCATAAACCAGTACATTATTGAGACGGTGCTGAGCCACTAAAGGCATTTTAGTGGTTTCCCCTCCATAATGCCGGTTCACATCGGCCAGCGTATAACCGGTAAACAGTTTAAAATTACCATACCCAAACCGCATATTCGCCTCCAGGCCTTTGGTATCAATATATCCTGCAGGTTGAGTGTACTCAAAGAATTCCCCACCGGCATTGCTAAGGATCAATGGATCGTCCACTTTTGTATAGAATAACAAGGTGTTCAGGCTGAAGTCAATGGTTTCAAAAAGCTCGGTATTATAGTTCACATCGAGATTTAACCCTATAGACCTTTCCGCTTCGGTTTGTGAAACATCAATTGGCAACACGTTCTGAAACTGTATTCTTTCAGCATCTTCGGTAAAGATCGTCGGGGTTTTGTAACCGAGTCCCCCTCCAATCCGCGCGGTAACATCTTCAGAAAAATTGAACATGGCCGAAAGCCTCGGTAACAGGAAAAATCCGTATTCATTCTGGTAGTCTGCCCGCAACCCGGTTTCCAGGCTAAAAGATCTGGAAACGCTCCAGTTATTCTGGAGAAAAGCCCCGTAAGTAATATGGTTGTAATCCACTATCTGTGATTCGGGATTGGGGTCTTCCTCAAAACTGTCCACATTCAGGTTAAGACCAACGATCCATTCTGTTTCTGTACTTCCGAAATTATAAGCCACCTCATTAAAAGAAGCGAATTGATCACCTGAAAACACGAAATCTGGGATCTCGATCTTTCTTTCAAAAAAGCTGAAACTGTTCTTTACACTTAAATAGGAACCATCCAGGTAAT
>CAZNFK010000138.1:0-4611 GCA_964572365.1 uncultured Flavobacteriaceae bacterium
GCCATGATGGGTAAAACCGCCCCGTTCATGGTCATGGAAACCGACATTTTATCAAGAGGGATCTGGTCAAACAGGATCTTCATATCTTCCACCGAATCTATCGCCACTCCGGCTTTTCCCACATCGCCTACCACGCGCTCGTGATCACTGTCATACCCCCGGTGGGTGGGAAGGTCAAAGGCTACCGAAAGTCCTTTTTGGCCAGCGGCAAGATTCCGCCTGTAGAAGGCATTGCTCTCTTCGGCAGTCGAAAAACCCGCGTACTGCCTGATGGTCCATGGGCGGGTAACATACATGGTACTGTAAGGTCCGCGTAGGAATGGCGGAATACCGGCTGCAAACTTCAGGTGGTGCAGATCTTTTACATCCTCTGCTGAGTATTGCTTTTCACCGGAAGCTTTACCTTCCGAATTAAATTCTTCCGGAGTTATTTTTATATGTTGAAGGTCTTTTCTGCTCATTTCTTGGTGGTTAAAAAAAGGAGGTGTAAACCTCCTAAATACGCATTTAAGCTTCTTTTTTTAATCGCTCCTGTTCTGTTTTTTCAGCAAGACGCTTTTCCAGAATGGGCTGCAAAAGGGTCTTTCTGGGTTTGAATTTCAGGAACGGGTATAGTTCCAACTCCTCCTTCATTCTATCTTCCGGATTTGGAAATTTGTTGGTGCCAATCAAAACCAGTTCTCCGGAATCGAATTGTTCCTGCTCTTTTTCTGCACTTTCAGCTATTTTCTTCTGAATAATACCTTCTTTAAGCTGACTCAAAAAACCGCCTCCTTTTTCAATTTCCTTGAAGATGCTAAGGGCTTTTTCGGCAAACTGGTGAGTAAGATCTTCGACATAGTAGCTGCCGTTTGCCGGATTGCTCACTTTTTCAAAATAACTTTCATGTTTTAAGATCAACAATTGGTTGCGGGCAATCCGGTTTCCGAATTTATTGTTCTTGTGGTAAAGCGCGTCATAGGCCATGTTGCAAACCGCATTCGCCCCGCCAAGCACTGCACTCATGCACTCGGTAGTGGTGCGCAGCAGGTTCACATTAAAATCATACAGCGTTTTATTCCTTTTTGAGGGCTGAGAAAGTATGTGACATTCTGCAGACATGCCATATTCTTTGGCAAGAGTTGCAAACAGGAGACGCAGGGCCCTGATCTTGGCGATCTCAAAAAAGTAATTGGATCCGGTCGCTGTAAGGAACTGGAACTTCAGGTTTTTCTTTTTTTCTTCGGAAAGATCCTTTTTTCCTGAAATATGGTTGAAATATTCATTGGCATGAGCCATGGCATAAGCCAGCTGCTGCGGAATATTTGCCCCGGCATTTTGATACAATCCGGTGTCAATACTGATCATAGTAGTGAAATGATCTGCATGTTCCAGCCCTGCTTCCAATATCGCATGATCTTTCTGAAGGTCGTGGAACCAGTTTCCGCTGCGGGCAAGGTTCCCAATAATGTCATTCTGAAGATGGATTTTTGATCCTTTACCTGCGAACTCCTTCAGCCGTTTGATAAATTCTTCAGAAAGGAATTCGGTTTTAATATAAATAGGAACTGTGTTGACATCCAGGTCCTGAAAAAGTGTTTTTAGCTCCACTTCTTCCGAAGGAATAATGAACCACAGACTTTCTGCTCCTTTTTGAAGCGCTTCCTTTCCTTTTTTATTGGCTCTTTCCGCAGAAGAAACATAGATCTGTTCTACTATGTTCCAATTGGCAGGGGAGTTAACGTGAACCGGAACCCCGGCTTCATCGGCATGGTAAAATGGCTTGACATTGATCCCGTCAAGGGATTTCCAAACCAGTTTCTCGTTGTAATCGGCACCTTTTAGGTCAAACTGGATCTTTTGCTTCCATTGTTTTGCCGATACTTCCTCAAATTCACTGAATAGGGTCTTGCTCATCTTCTACTGTTTTTTTGGCTGCGGCATCGCAAGGGAAGGTTAATCTTCCTGCTGGTGCTCTATAATAAAGATCTCCTCGTTTTCCCTTTTCATGAAATATTCGCGCCTGGCGAATTTTTCAAGTTCCAGGGAGTCATTGAGGGTTTCCATAATGGCTTTGTCTTTCGAGATCTCGTGGAGATAATATTCCTTGTTCTTTTCAAGGTCCCCGATCTCATTGTCCAGTTCGCGATGAATGAGCCACGAATTACTGTCTAAAAAAAGCATCCAGAAAACAAACGCCAGGGTGACCAGCATGTATTTGTTGCTGAAAATTTGAAACCATTTGTTGCTGCGGATCTTTTTTAGCTTCATGTTCGAAATATACGAAATTAGAGTAAACGCTGGCGTATGATCGTTTGAACAATATCAACAGCCACGGTGTTATAGCGGTTGGTAGGGATTATAATGTCTGCAAATTCTTTGGTAGGCTCAATGAATTGCTGGTGCATGGGCTTCAAAGTAGTTTGGTATCGGTTCAAAACCTCTTCCAGATCACGCCCTCTTTCAGCGATGTCTCGCTTCAATCTCCTAATGAGCCTTTCATCACTGTCGGCATGCACATAGATCTTGATGTCGAACATCTCCCTTATCTCGGGGTGCGTAAGGATAAGAATTCCTTCCACGATGATCACTTTGCGGGGCTCGATCTCGATCGTTTCGCCGGTGCGGTTGTGCTCCTTAAAAGAGTAAATTGGCTGCTGAATGTTCTTTCCGGCCTTGAGTTCTTTGAGATGAGAAACCAGCAGGTCGAAATCTATGGATTTTGGATGGTCGAAATTTATCTTTTTTCGATCCTCAAAAGACAAATGACTGGTATCCTGGTAGTACGAGTCCTGGGAAATGACATCTACCTCTTCATTTTTCAGTTCTTCAATAATCTGGTTTACTACCGTAGTTTTTCCGCTTCCGGTACCCCCGGCAATTCCAATGATCAACATATTCCTAATTTTGCGGCAAAGGTAATTATTTAGCTGCTTATAATTTTCGGTTTATTTTTCTATAGCGGCCACTTCTTCGGGGGTAACGGGGTCTTTAACCTTGTTTCCCCAGGAGTTGAAAATATAATTGAGCACATCGGCAGTTTCCTCGTCTGTTAATCCGAGCGCCGGCATAAGATTATCATATTCTTCCCCGTTAACCTCGATGGGGCCGTTGAGTCCATATTTTACAGCTCGAACAGTCTCTTTCCTTTTTTCGGTAAGCCAGTCAGAACCTTTTAGCGGAGGAAAAACTCCGGCAATTCCTTCCCCGTTGGAGAGGTGGCAGGAAGCGCAAAAGTTATTGTAGACTGTTGCGCCTCTTGAGATACTTTCTTTCAGATCTTCGCCCATTTCTGTCTGAGACATGGCAGTCCCTGTTTCTTTTTCTGAAGAATTCTTACAGGCTACGACGGTAATGAATATAACGAGCAGGAGGCTTTTTCTCATTATTGTTTCGGAAGTAATTTGACAATTCCTTTTCCTTCAACCGAAACATAGATGAATCCATCGGGAGCCTGCACCACGTCACGAACCCTTCCAATTCCTTCCAGTAATTTTTCCCTCGCGGTCACTTTTTTACCATCAAGGGACAGATGTTCCAGGTACTGAAATTTCAGGGATCCTACCAGCAGGTCACCCTTTAGTTCGGGATATTTATCTGAAGTAACAAAAACAAATCCGCTGGGAGCGATAGAGGGTAACCAATAATAAATAGGATCTGTAAATTCAGGTCCGGAGGTTTGATCGGTTATTGGGGTGCCGTCATAGTTTTCGCCAAAAGTGACCACAGGCCAGCCATAATTGGCGCCTTTTTTCACCACGTTGATCTCATCACCTCCCTGGGGACCGTGTTCATGCACCCAGATCTCGTTGGTTTCAGGATTATAGATCATTCCCTGCGGATTGCGATGTCCGTAAGAATAGATAGCTTCTTTAGCACTTGCCTGCCCCACAAAAGGATTATCGGCTGGAATGCTGCCATCTGTGTTCAATCTGTAGACTTTTCCACCGTCACGTGTAATATCTTGCGGATTCTCATCCCGGTTTCCACGATCTCCTATGCTGAAGTAGAGTTTTCCTTCTTCATCAAAATCGATCCGACTACCAAAATGCTGTCCGCGGGTGGAATTTGGGGAGGCCTTGTATAGGTCTTGTGTGCCGGTGAGCTTTCCATTTTCCAGTTTAGCTCTTATAAGCGCAGTGTTTCCTCCTTCACCCTCGCCTTCAGAAGAAGAGTAGGTGAAGTAAATCCACCCGTTGTTGTCATAGTCGGGATCCAAAGCCACATCTAAGAAACCTCCCTGGCCTCTTACATATACTTTTGGTGCACCTTCTACCTGTTGTTTCTTTCCGTCTTTGAAATGGATCAAATCGCCGCTTTTTTCGGTGATGAGCATGCTGCCATCGGGTAAAAACGTCATTCCCCAACCAATTTGGAGATCGGGTACGACTACTTCGTGTTCATATTTTACCGTGGTCAATTGTTCTTCGGGAATAGTAACCGGGCCATTGGTTTGTTGCACGGTATCGTTTACCGCTACCTGATCCTGGTTGTCTGTTTTTCCGTTCTCTCCGCAGGAAGTTAGAAATGTTGCGGTTAGTGCTGCTAAAAGAATTGATCTTGACTTCATGTTATATTGAGCTTATTAGAACCTCAAATATAAGAAGAAAAGAGGAGTTTGAGGGAGAAGGG
>CAZNFK010000139.1:0-4498 GCA_964572365.1 uncultured Flavobacteriaceae bacterium
TTTTTTTTCTAGTTGGGTTAAGCGATCTTCTATTTTGGGTAAATTCCTAAAGTGTACGTATGCTTTGTTCCAGTCATTGTATCCAAAGGCAGGAGAACCCTGGATAACCTCATCATCCTTAATGTTTCTTCCAATACCGGACTGCGCCTGGATCTTCACCCGATTACCGATCTGGATGTGTCCGGCGATCCCCACCTGTCCACCAATAAGACAATTCTTTCCGATCTTTGAAGAACCTGCGATTCCCGTTTGTGCCGCAATGGCTGTGTGTTCCCCTACTTCCACGTTATGCGCGATCTGGATCTGGTTGTCCAGCTTTACTCCTTTCCTGATGATGGTAGATCCCAAAGTTGCGCGATCTATTGTTGTTCCCGCTCCCACGTCTACGTGATCTTCAATGATCACATTACCTATCTGCGGCACCTTGGAATAAACTCCTTTATCATCGGGTGAAAAACCGAAACCGTCTGCACCCACTATGGCTCCTCCATGGATAACGCAGTTATTGCCAATCACAGTTTCAGAATAGATCTTGGCACCCGGAAAGATCATTACGTTATTCCCGATCACTACATTATCTCCAATAAAAGCATTTGGATAGATCTTGACATCATCTCCTAACTTCACGTTCTCCCCCAGATAAGAAAAAGCGCCCAGGTAAAGGTTATCCCCGTAGCTGGCAGTTTCTGAAATATAGCTGGGGTTCTCAATTCCCGACTTGTTCAGTTTAACCTGATTGTAATATTCCAGGAGTTTTGAAAACGCTTTATATGGATCAACCACTTTTATAAGAGTGGTAGTAAGTTCTTCCTCGGGCTTAAAGCTATCACTCACAATAGTAATAGAAGCCTTTGTAGAATATATATAGGAAGTATATTTAGGATTGGCTAAAAAAGTGATCGCCCCTTCTGTTCCCTCTTCTATCTTGGCCAATTTATCAACCTCAACATTTGGGTCCCCAACGATGTCACCTTCTAATATACCTGCTATTTGCTCTGCTGTAAATTTCATTCTGGCAAAAGTAAAAAAAATGCATTAATCTTTCTGTTTCGGGTAACAGATATAATATTTGGTCACCGGCTTGGATAACGCCTTCAGGTTGAAATGGTCTGATGCTTTGACCACATCGGTGATCTTTCCGCTTTTATAAAGGATGTGGATCTTCTCATCCTCCTTCTTGTATGCCAGGTTGGAGATCTCTCCGGAAAATACGAAATAACGAGCCTCTTCTTCAGAAATGTTGTGCCTTTCTTTCAATTTTTTAATATGCTCCCGAAGCCTTTCCTGTTTGGGTTCCTTCTTTTTCAGTTTGATCTTTAAAAGATCCCTGTTGATGATCATCTGGCAAAGGTTCCTCAATACAAAATCCTCGTGATGCACCCACTCCTTCATGGCCGAAAGTATATCGTAATCGTCAAGCTGTGAAAATATATGCAGGGTTTCTGCGGAAAAATTTTCCGCAGTGATCTGGTTATTGAGAAAATACTGAAGGGCAGAACTTCCATAAAGCGTTTTTCCCTCTTCCACCAGTTCTTTGGCACGTTTCAGGACCCTGATCAACAACTGTTCGGCCACAACTCCAGTTTTGTGCAGATATACCTGCCAATACATGAGACGCCGGGCCAGCAGGAACTTCTCTACAGAATAGGTGCCTTTTTCCTCCACCATAAGCTCATTATCAACTACCGTCAACATACTGATAAGGCGTTCGCTGTTGATGTTGCCTTCTGCCACACCAGTGTAGAAACTGTCCCTCTTCAGGTAGTCCATTCTATCCATATCCAGCTGACTGGAGATCAACTGACACATGAATTTGCGCTTATACCTACCACTGAAGATCTCTATGGCTAAAGTTAATCTTTGGTTAAACTTTTCATTCATCTCCTTCATAAATAATGAGGAAATGGTCTCGTGGCCCACTCCTTCCACAATGCTGTGCTCCATGGCATGAGAGAACGGGCCGTGGCCTATATCATGCAGTAAAATAGCGGCTTGCAAAGCTTCTGCCTCTTCATCTGATATCTCAACTCCCTTCAGTCTTAAGACCCTGATGGCTTTTTGCATAAGGTGCATGCATCCTAAAGCATGGTGAAAACGGGTATGATGGGCGCCGGGATAGACCAAATATGACAGGCCCATTTGAGAAATTCGGCGCAATCTTTGAAAGTATTTGTGTTCGATGATATCAAACAGCAGCTCGTTAGGTATTGTAATAAATCCGTAAATTGGATCATTAAGGATCTTGAGTTTGTTTCTGGAGATCAAGCCGATTTTTTTAAAATTATTAATCTGAACAAAGATACATATATGAACGACATCAAAATACTCTGGGTAGACGATGAGATCGACCTGCTAAAACCACACATATTATTTCTTGAAGGAAAGAACTACAAAGTCTCCACCTGCCAGAGTGGAACCGAAGCCCTCGAGGAGATCGAAAAAGAGAATTTTGACATTGTCTTTCTGGATGAAAATATGCCTGGTTTAACGGGATTGGAAACACTTTCTGAAATAAAAGAAAAACAGGCGAACGTTCCCGTCGTTATGATCACCAAAAGTGAAGAGGAATACATAATGGAAGAAGCCATTGGCTCCAAAATCGCCGACTACCTTATAAAGCCTGTGAACCCGAACCAGATCCTGCTAAGTATAAAAAAGAACCTGGATCACTCCAGGCTGGTTTCAGAAAAAACAACTTCAAGTTACCAGCAGGAGTTTCGAAAGATCGCCATGGATATGGCCATGATCAATTCCTTTGAAGGCTGGGCAGAACTGTATCAGAAATTGATCTATTGGGAACTAGAGTTGGAAAACATTGAAGATAGCGGAATGTTCGAGATCCTGGAATCACAAAAGACCGAGGCGAATTCCCAGTTCTGCAAATTCATCGATAAGAATTACCCAAAGTGGTTCGAGAAAAATGCAGATGCCCCGGTGATGTCGCATACCCTGTTCAAAGAAAAGATCATTCCGGAGCTAAGTAAGGAGCAACCCACACTACTGGTGGTGATCGATAATATGAGATATGACCAGTGGAAGGCTTTTGAACCCGTGATCAACAATTACTATAAGAAGGAGTCAGAAATTCCCTTTTACAGTATACTTCCTACCGCCACCCAATATGCCAGAAATGCTATTTTCTCCGGATTAATGCCAAGCGATATGGAAAAGCTCTATCCGCACTTGTGGAAGAACGACACAGACGAGGGCGGGAAGAACCTGCACGAAGACGAATTTCTGCAGGCACAGCTAAAAAGACTTGGAGTGAACATCAAACATGAATATCACAAGATAAGCAGCCTAAAAGCCGGTAAAAAGCTGGTGGAAAACTTCAGGAGCCAGAAGGAGAACGATCTTACGGTGGTTGTTTACAATTTTGTAGATATGCTTTCCCATTCGAAGACCGAGATGGAAGTGATCAAAGAACTGGCCTCCACCAATAAATCTTACAGATCTCTTACCCATAGCTGGTTCAGGAATTCCCCTTTATTGGAGATCATTCAACAGGCACAGAATTTAGGCTTCAAACTTATCCTCACCACAGACCACGGAACCATTAATGTGAAGAATCCTTCAAAGGTTATTGGTGATAAACAAACCAGTTTAAACCTGAGGTATAAAACAGGAAAAAGCCTGACCTATGAGGAAAAGGACGTTTTGGCAGCGCCAAACCCAAAGTCCATACATCTACCTACTATTAATATGAGTAGTTCTTTCATTTTCGCCAAGGGGGATCTATTCTTTGCTTACCCTAATAATTACAATCATTATGTGAGTTATTACAGAAACACCTTTCAACATGGCGGCGTCTCTATGGAAGAAATGATCATCCCATTTGCAGTGCTTTCACCTCGTTAACACTATTTTATATATATTTACAGTCCCAAATCTTAGTAAATTCTTCAATGGAAAGAACCTACCTTCTGTCTGAAATAGACGATGTTGCGAAGGAACTGCTTGAATATACCGGCAGCAAAACCATTTTGTTCTATGGCGAAATGGGCGCGGGTAAGACCACTTTGATCAAATCGATACTAAAAGCTCTGGGGGCCGAAGACACCGGCACAAGCCCTACCTTTTCCCTGGTCAACGTTTATGAAACCGGAAACGGCACGGTAAACCATTTCGATTTTTACAGGATCAAAGATGAATCTGAAGCCTGGGACCTGGGATTTGAAGAATATTTGGATTCAGATGCATGGAATTTAATTGAGTGGCCCGAAAAAATCAGCAATTTTATTGAAGAGGAGCACCAAAAGGTGCAGATCGAGAGCTTGGAATCGGGAGCTCGAAAGTTAAAATTTTGTTAATTTCTAAGGCTTTTTTAGTTTTCCGAAACTCAAGGTCACGTAAGATTTTTCTTTCGAAATGGGGAAAATGATCAGTTAAAGCAGGAGATGGGAAGTAATTTATCGAAAAAAGGATTTTTTTTAACTATTTTTGATTTAATATAATATTTTAAGAAAAGGAAGATTTTTCTTTCAAAAAGGGCGCAAAA
>CAZNFK010000140.1:0-4478 GCA_964572365.1 uncultured Flavobacteriaceae bacterium
TTCGGGCCGCATCACCCACTCCCCCATTTCGGGCAGGGTACTGAAGCACTGGTAGCACACCCCGTTGGTGAAGACCTTCTTCTCTTTTTGGCAGTTGAGGCAATAGTAATGCAGGAAATTTATGCTCAGGGTTTTGTCGATCACCTGATTTACGTTCAGGAAGTCCTGTTCAAATATCATATAATACTGCACCGTATCCTGCAGCTCTGTCTTCATTTTGGTAAGCACCCCTTCGTAAGTCATAAAAAATCGGTAAATTTTATCGATCGCAGTTTTTGCCAGCAATCAGAATAGTTCTATTTTTAACCAGCCTCTGTAAACAAATGATCGTGGTTTAAGAGGGCCTAAAGATAAAAAGAAAAAATGCCAATTCCGTTAGTTCATTCCGTGGCTTCATGGTTTCTCAAGAAGCGTATTCACCAAATGGAATTGTTCATTAAATATCCTCATGAGGTACAGTTTGAGCTGCTCAAAAAATTAATCCAGAAAGCCAAAAATACCGAGGTGGGCAAAAAATATGATTTTGCCTCCATCACCAGTTATGAAGAATTTGCCGCCCGGGTTCCTCCGCAGCAGTATGAAGATTTTGAACCGGACATTGAACGAAGCCGCCGCGGGGAAAATAATATCTTTTGGCCAACTCCAATAAAATGGTTCGCCAAATCCAGCGGCACGACCAACGCTAAAAGCAAGTTTATCCCGGTAAGTGAGGAATCGCTTGAAAAATGCCATTATGCGGCGGGAAAAGACATGCTGTGCATGTACCTCAACAACAATCCGGGATCACAACTCTTCAGTGGAAAAAGCCTGAGATTGGGTGGCAGCAAAGAGATCTACAAACGTAACGGCACCCAGTTTGGGGACCTTTCGGCCATACTTATCGATAACATGCCTTTTTGGGCAGAATACAGCAGCACCCCCAGCAACGAGGTGTCTTTGATGAGCAACTGGGAAGTGAAAATGCCGGCCATCGTCAATGAGACCATCAAAGAAAATGTCACCAGCCTGGCAGGAGTGCCTTCCTGGATGCTGGTTTTGCTGAACAATGCTCTGGAAGCTGCCGGAAAAGAGAACCTTTTCGAAATATGGCCCAACCTGGAAGCTTACTTCCACGGCGGGGTTAACTTCCTGCCTTATGCAGATCAATACCAAAAGATCCTGCCGCGCGAGGACTTCAGGTATTACGAGATCTATAATGCTTCGGAAGGTTTCTTCGCCATACAGGACAGCAACCATTCAAAAGAATTACTGCTGATGCTGGATTACGGGGTGTTCTATGAGTTCATCCCCATGGAAACCTTCGGAACGCCAAATGAAAAGGTGATCCCGCTTTCGGAAGTAGAAAAAGATAAGAATTACGCCGTCCTCATCACCACCAATGCCGGACTTTGGCGGTACAAGATCGGCGATACCGTACGATTCACTTCCCTGCTCCCTTACCGTATAAAAGTTACGGGACGCACCAAGCATCACATCAATGTTTTTGGGGAAGAACTCATTATAGAGAATGCGGAAGAGGCTTTGAAAAAAGCTTCCGAAGAAACCGGTTGTGAGATCGTGGATTATACTGCAGCCCCCGTTTTTATGACAGGAAAAGAAAAAGGCGCGCACGAATGGATCATCGAATTCAAAACCCCGCCCCGAAATTTCGAGCATTTTATCAGCTGTTTTGATCAACACCTGCAGGATATCAACAGTGATTATGAGGCAAAACGCTTCAATAACATGACCCTAAACCCGCCAAGAATCCACCAGGCCCGGGAAAAGCTGTTTTACGACTGGCTTAAAAAAAATGACAAACTCGGTGGGCAACACAAGATCCCTCGTCTTTCCAACCAGCGGCATTATGTAGAAGAACTGCTGGAAATGAATGGTTAGACGTTAGATCCTAGACTTTAGACATCAGATCTTAAAAGTTTTATTTTTCTCGCCGGGAATTCTATTTTCAAAAGCGTACTTATGATTTTTCTATATTCCCAAAGCGCCGGAGGTGCGGCATAAAAAAAGAACCCTTTCAGGGTTTGGAACCCTGAAAGGGTTGAAAATTACAATTCCTTGGACACCTTATCTATCGCCGCAATGGTCGCATCCAGATCTTCATAAGACAAAGCATCTGTCAAAAACCAGGTCTCGAACGCGCTGGGAGCAATGTAGATTCCATTCTCCAGCAGTCCGTGGAAGAACCTCTTGAACGTGTCATTATTACCCTTGGCCGCAGAGGTGAAATCAACCACCTCCTCTTCCGCGAAGTGAACAGAGATCATTGAACCTTTACGGTTGATGGTGTGGGTGACATTGTTTTCGGTAAGGACCTTACTGATACCTTTATGCAGGTATTCGGTCTTTTCGTCAAGGCTGGTGTAGATCTGTGGATTATTGTTCAGCTCGGTTAGCATAGCCAGACCGGCAGCCATGGCCAGTGGGTTCCCGCTCAACGTTCCTGCCTGGTACACCGGTCCGTTCGGTGCTAAATAATCCATGATCTCGTGACGTGCGGCAAAGGCTCCCACTGGCAGCCCGCCCCCGATCACTTTTCCGAAGCAAACGATATCAGCATTTACTCCGGTCAATTCCTGAGCTCCTCCCCTTGCTAAACGGAAGCCGGTCATCACCTCGTCAAAGATGAGCAGGACATCATAATCGTTACAAAGTTTTCGAAGACCTTCCAAAAATCCGTTTTTTGGAGGGATACATCCCATATTTCCAGCGATAGGTTCCAGGATGATACAGGCGATCTCTCCCTGGTTGGCTTTTAGCAGCTCTTCAACGCTATCCAAATCATTATAAGTGGCCAGCAGGGTGTCTTTTGCCGTTCCTTCGGTCACGCCGGGACTGTTGGGAGTACCAAAAGTGACCGCCCCGCTTCCGGCCTGGATGAGGAAAGAATCACTGTGCCCGTGGTAACAACCCGCAAACTTGATGATCTTTTCCCTGTTCTTAAAGCCGCGGGCAAGACGCACCGCGCTCATACAGGCCTCGGTTCCCGAATTCACGAACCGTATCTTGTCAATATTGGGTACCATAGACACCGCCAGTTCGGCGATGGTGGTTTCAATTTCTGTGGGTGTCCCGAAAGAGGTTCCTTTTTTCGCTTTTTCGACCACGGCGTTCACCACCGGCTCAAAAGCATGGCCCAAAATTAGGGGTCCCCAGGAGTTGATGTAATCAATATATTTATTTCCGTCCTCGTCATACATATAGGCTCCCTTTGCTTCCTTGATGAACAAAGGCTCGCCGCCAACCGCATTAAACGCTCTCACCGGGGAATTCACTCCCCCCGGAATCACTTTTTTAGCTGCAGCGAACAAGTCACTGCTTCTCTTATAGATCATAAATCATTATCTGTTTTAGGGAGTGATATAAAGGGTCTGCCCAACCCCGATATTATTGTCCCTCAAATTATTGTATTGTTTTAACTGCTCTACGGTGAGCTGATATCGCTTCGCTATGGAATAAAGCGTATCCCCTTGCTTTACCACGTACTGTTGCACAGCCGGCTGCGCAGTCACCTTCTCCTTTTTAGTTTCTTGATAAGCCACAGCATTTTTGCCCAGCACCTGTCCGTCATATTTGTATAACTCGTACCGCTCAATTAGGTTGATGAGCTTGTCGGGATATTTGCGGTCGGTGGCATATCCTGCAGCCTTCAAGCCTTTTGCCCAGCCTTTGTAATCATCGGGATCGAGCTTAAAGAGCGCGGCATATCTTTTTCTTTCGGTCAGGAACAAAGAGTGGTCGCGGTAGGAATATTTCGGATGGTTGTATTTTCTAAAACATTCTTGTGGCCGATCATCATCGTGATAGACTCCGCCGCCTTTCCAGCCGTGGCATTTTATTCCGAAGTGATTGTTGGCTTTTCGCGTAAGTTCACTGTCCCCCGACCCCGATTCCAAAATTCCCTGGGCTAGGGTTATGCTCGCCGGGATCTTGTAAAGTGCCATTTCTTCCTGGGCAATGGGAGCATAAGTAGCGATATAAGCCGCTACTTTGTCCACATATTTTTTAGGGGCGGGAGCTTCCAGCACTTCGGCTTCGCCGGCTTTCATGCCGGTGATCTCCTCCACCGCCATTTTTGTGCGAGGGTCGATCTTCTGCTCCTTTTTTGACCGGGATCTTTCGGCAACATTTTTTTTGCTTCCGCAGGAAAAAGAGGTCAACACCAATAAGAGCAGTAAGATCTTAACAGTAACTTTCATTCTAAAATTCAATTTGGGGTAAATCTTTGTTTTTCAGTATTTTGTTCATGCCGGCAATACCCTGCAGCCCTCCCGTATGAATGGCTAAAATACGAGTATTTTTAGAAAAATACCCCTTCCCGATGAGATCAAAGATCCCAAACATCATCTTGCCGGTATAGACGGGATCAAGCTGAATTCCAAATTTCTTTTTAAAGTCATTTATAAAAAGGATCAGCTCAAGGTTCACCTTAGCATAACCGCCAAAATGGTAATTTGTTATAAGTTCCCAGTTATTTTTTC
>CAZNFK010000141.1:0-4461 GCA_964572365.1 uncultured Flavobacteriaceae bacterium
CTGCTAATGTGTTTGTGCATGCTGCAAAGATAGGAAAGAACCTTTTTGTAGCGTTATCTCGTTAAATTAGGTATAAAATCATGTTTAATTACTTGTAAAACAGCAGTCTGTTTTTTTAATAATGGCAAAAATGCCATAAATTATAAGCTGAACCCAAAAAATGGATTATGAAAAAGAGTTTACCCATCAAAGATACCTTTAAGTTCATCAGTTTTATTTTTGCTGCCGTCCTTATAAGCGCCTGCTCCAGGAATATTGTTTTTCCTACTTCGGAAGTAGTGCCGGCTGCTGAAGCTGTGCTCAAGATCGAGGAAAATAAAAGCAACAACTACGAAGTGAAGCTCGAGGTGGAAAATCTTGCTGAAGCTCGACGACTCACTCCCTCCCGCAAAAATTATGTGGTGTGGATGGTTACCGAAAAGCATGGAACCATTAATATTGGCAACCTGAAGGTCAACCGAAAGAATAAGGCAGAGCTGGAAACGGTGACACCCTACAAACCAATTCGAGTCTTTGTGACTGCCGAAGACGGGGACCAGGTGGCTCTTCCTTCTACACAGGTCGTGTTGGATACAGGAAGATTTAAAGCATAAAAAATGGTTGTCTAAAAGTCTAAAAACGTCATCCTGAATTTATTTCAGGATCTTTCTAATTGAAAGTCAAAATCAATTAGAAGCTTAAACTCCCGAAGAGTCGGGACAGCTCGACGAAATACAGGCTATTTAGACAACCACCTCATTTTCTTCAGGAAAAATTATTTTTCTTCCTGATTCTCATATTTCTCACTGTACCTTTTGGCCAGCCCGGTTTGGTGACTTTCCAGGCTTATATCCCTTCCCTGGATAAAGGCTTTTGTAAGTTTGTTGGTCCTCATATCCAACGCGTCGCCTTCACTGATGAAAAGAGTAGCGTCTTTTCCAACTTCCAGTGTACCCATTTGGTCATCAACTCCCAGGATCTTTGCGGTATTGGATGTGATCATTTTAAGTGCATCCTCTTTATTAGCCCCAAAAGCTACCACCGTTCCGGCGTAGAACGGCAGATTCCTGGAATTCATTCTTTCCATGCTTCCGCTGGTTTCCAGGCCTACCAGGAGACCTTTTTCGTTGAGCAAATGGGCCAGCTTGTAAGGCAGGTCATAATCCTGATCTTCCAGGTTAGGGGTCTCATGAACCCTTCCTACCAATACCGGAATCTCTTGTTGCTTTAACTGGTCAGCCACTTTGATGGCGTCATAACCGCCCACCAAAACGACATTTTTGAGTTCGTGCTCTTTTTTGAAGGCCAGGATGTCGATGATCTCTTTCTCATCATCGGCGTGGATGTAAATGCGTTTATCTCCTTCAAATACCTTTTCCATGGCTTCAAAAGGCAGGTTGCTTTTTGTCCTTGGTCCGGCTAAGTATGCTTTTGCGTTCCTGATGAATTCTGAAAGTTTCAAAACATCTTTTTCATAGTCGTCATTCGGCTTTATCCCCGGTTCTTCACCTTCCCACCAGCGACCGCGTCTCACTGTATTGGGCCAGTTGATGTGCAATCCGTCATTTTCTTTAAGTACTGCATCTTCCCAGTTCCATGCATCGAACTGTACGATAGAAGAGGTTCCGGAAATCCTTCCACCACGAGGAGTGATCTGCCCAATCAATACTCCGTTTGGCCTCATGCTTTCCACCACCTGGCTTTCGGCATTATAGGCGATGATACTGCGAACGTGGGGCAGCATTTCCCCCAGTTCATCTTCATCATCAGATTGTTTTACGGCATCGATTTCTACAAGTCCCAGGGTACTGTTGGGAGCGATGAATCCGGGGTAAACATGTTTTCCCTGAGCTTCTATAACAGTACCCCTGTAAGGCATTTTCGTGGAGTTGGCATCGGTAATGGTCCTGATCTTCCCATCTTCCAGGATGATTAGACTGTTCTTGATCACTTCCCCATTCCCGATATGGGCCGTAGCGCCAACTATGGTTACGGGTGTGGTTTGTTTAGGTGCCGGAGTTTGCTGTGCAAATACACTTCCCGTGATAAAAAACAGGACCGGCAGAATATTTATTTTAAAAAATTTCATATCAGTTTCTTAGTTTAAAAAAATGGTGTCACAGTGTAATTCCTCTTTTTTGGAATCCTTTACCGGCTGGGTTTTAAGTCCGTTGTTCTTGGCCTTTAGCATTTGAGTGGTGAGCTCGTTCTTTTGCTTGTCGATCTTTTCACGCAGTTCTCTATCCCTTTCAAGGTCAAAATACACTACTCCTTCAATGAGGGTTTTTTCTGGTTTTGCGTAAACCGACATCGGGTGATCATTCCAAAGCACCAGGTCAGCATCTTTGCCTTCTTTGATGCTTCCCACACGATCGTCGATGTGAAGCAACTTCGCCGGATTGAGAGTTACGAATTTCCAGGCTTCTTCCTCAGAAAGCCCTCCGTATTTCACACTTTTGGCTGCTTCCTGGTTCAGTCTTCGGCTCATTTCGGCATCGTCACTGTTGATGGCTACTGTAACCCCTGCATCGTGCATGATGGCTGCGTTCTGCGGTATCGCATCCTTTACCTCGTATTTGTAGGCCCACCAGTCAGAAAAGGTAGAACCGCCGGCGCCGTGTTCGGCCATTTTATCCGCTAACTTGTAACCTTCAAGAATATGCGTGAAGGTATTGATGTTGAATCCGTATTGGTCAGCAACCTTCATCAGCATATTGATCTCACTTTGCACGTAAGAATGGGCGGTGATATGGCGTTCCCCATTGAGGATCTCCAGGACAGTTTCCATCTCAATGTCCTTGCGGTATGGTTTTCCGCTGTTCTTCAATTTCTCATATTCCCTTGCGCGGGTAAAGTAATCTACAAATACCTGCTCCACTCCCATACGGGTTTGCGGGAATCTGGAATTGCTGCTCCAGTTGGCCTGTTTCACATTCTCTCCAAGAGCAAATTTGATGAACTTCGGCGAGTTGTCCAGCAGCATTTCTTCCGGATCCTGCCCCCATTTCATTTTCAGGATCGCCGACTGTCCGCCAATTGGGTTGGCCGACCCGTGCAGCAGCTGCATGGTGGTCACCCCTCCGGCAAGGTTTCTGTAAATGCCAATATCATCGGGGTCTACCACATCTTCCATCCTTACTTCGGCTGAAGAATTGTGTCCCGCCTCATTCACAGCCGATGCTGCCAGGTGAGAGTGTTCATCGATGATCCCTGTGGTAAGGTGCTTTCCGGTTGCGTCAATGACTGTAGCACCACGGGCACTCAGGTTCTTTCCGACTTTGGAGATCTTTCCGTTCTTAACCAGAACATCTGTATTTTCCACAATTCCTTCAGCTTCATTGGTCCATACCGTCGCATTTTTGAACAGGATGTCCTGCTGCTTCGGAAGGCTTTCAAATCCATAGGCCATATTAGGGAAAGTTACCGGCAGTACTTCGGGATGTTCCTTCTTTGTATCTTTTTTGTCCTTTTCTTCTGAAGCATCTCCGGTGCGGGTAGCGGTAAAGGAAGTTTCGGTACCATTGCCTAAAATGGCTTTTCCGCTGAAGGTTTTCCCGTCCTCCGGAATTTTAGCGGTAAGTCGGGTATATTCGGTTTTAGTAGTATCGGGTGAAGATAGCAACAGGTTTAACCAGTTGTTCTTATAAGTTACTTTAGAACCTATTTTGTTGTTGTTCAGTTTTACTTCGGTCTTGGGTTTTGTGGGCTCCCCGGTGATCTTGACCGAATAGGTATTGCCACCCACGGCAATGTCATAATTTCCTTTCAGGTCCACCACGTTCATGTCTTCGATCACACTTCTTTTTCCCTGTACCCAGTTTTCATAAAGCGTGGTTTCCTTATCAAAGTAATCGCCCGAGGTAATGATAAAATTGGCCCAGGCTCCTTTTTTTAATGTACCCAGCTCATTTTCTTTTCCCATTACCTTGGCAGGAACCGTGGTAAGGGCTGCAAGGGCTTTTTCTTTGTCCAGCCCGTATTCTACTGCTTTAAGCAGGTTGTCCTTAAACTCTTTGGTGTCGAAGGAGGTCAGGGTGAAGGGAATGCCTTTATCTGCCATCATTTTTAGGTTGGCCGGTGCCTGGTTCCATTCTTTCATATCACCAAGACTGGCGTAAGAAGCCATATACGGATCTTCTACATCAAAAGGTTTGGGAAAATCGATTGGAACAATATAAGTGGCGTTGGTGGCCTTTATGGCATCAAGTCTTTCGAATTCCTTGCCGTTTCCAACAATTACGTACTGCACGCCGAATTCATCTCCTACCTTGTCGGCCCGCAATTCATTCAGTAGACCGTCTGTCTTAAAGATCTGGACCAGGTTGCGATTTTCATTAAAGGCTTCAAGGGCAAGATCTTTATTGTCGGTATTGCCTTTTGCGTACCAGTCGGCATCCAGGTATGTCTGTCTAAGCAGCGCCATGGCTCCCATAATTGAAGTAGGATAAACCTGTTTTGATTTTGCGCTTTTTTCAAAGGAAA